>DATEIG010000175.1:0-3730 GCA_035279185.1 Mycobacterium sp. | reverse complement strand
ACCGTCCGCGGGCGCCGGCGCCCAGCGCTCCACCACACCGCACGGCTGCCCCTCGGCGACCGAGTCGTCGATGATGTTCTTGAGTTCGCAGAGGAACTCCGACGGGCCACGCGGCTTGCCCTCCGACACCCCCCAGTGGTGGCCGGACAGCAGCAGCGTGTCCTCGGCGCGGGTGAGTGCGACGTAGAGCAGCCTGCGCTCCTCGTCGATGCGACGCTGGTCGAGACTGCGCTTGTGGGCATAGATTTTGTCCGACAACGCCTTTCGGTCGTTGACGTCAGATGTGTCGAGCACGGGAACGCCGTGCGCGCCGAGCGTGGCACGGTCCCCGCGCAGCAGCGGTGGCAGGTCGGCGGCGTCGGTGAGCCACGTCCGCATCGACGTGGTCGACGGAAAGACACGCCCGCTCAGGTGCGGCACGGCGACCAGCTGCCACTCCAGCCCTTTGGCGGCGTGCACGGTGAGGATCTGCACGCGGTCGTGCGCGACGGTGATCTCCGCGGGCGCCAGGCCGTTCTCGACCACCATCGCGGCGTCGAGGTAGGCCAGCAGGTCCGACACCGTCGCACCTGGCCGCACGGCCGCATAGTCGGTCACCACATCGGCGAACGCGTCGAGATGCTCTGTGCCACTCCACCCCGCCGAGGGCGGACGTGCCGCCCTCGCCTCGGCGTCGACACCCAGCACCCGCCGCACCTCGGCGACCAGATCGGGCAGGGGATGCGTCAGATGCGCACGCAGAGCGGTCAGCTCGCGTGCCAGCGCTGTGATTCGGCGATACCCCTCGGCCGAATAGTTCTCCTGAGCTCCCGGATCGCTGATCGCGTCGGCCAGGCATGCGGTGTCCGCGTCCGGTGCGGCCTCGGCGACGATCTCGTCGGCCGATGTGCGATCCCGCTCGCCGCCGACGTGATCCAACTCGACGGCGCGACGCCACAGCGAAGAGATGTCGCGACCGCCCAGCTGCCACCGCGGGCCGGTCAGCACCCGCATGGCGGCGGCGCCTGCCGCGGGGTCGGCGACGAGGCGCAGCATGGCCACGACATCGGCGACCTCGGTGACGGCGAGCAGGCCGGCCAACCCGACGACCTCGACGGGCACGCCGCGTGCGGTGAGCGCGTCCGCCATGGGCGCCGAATCGGAGTTGCGCCGCACCAACACCGCCGCCGTCGGAACGGGCGTGCCGGCGTCGCGGGCGCCGTGGTAGCGGCGGGAGATGTGGTCAGCGACCCAGTCCCGTTCGGCTTCGATGTCGTCGAGCAGCGCACACACGATGGTGCCCGGATCGGCGCCGGGCCGGGAACGCAGCGGCTGGACCGCCACCGACCGGCGCCGCGCCTCGGCAGACACCGCGTTGGCCAGATACAGCGCCCGGGGCGGATTACGCCAGCTGGTGCGCAGTTCGAGCGTCGGCGCGGGCGTGCCGTCGGCGAGCGGGAAGTCGGTGGTGAACCGCGGAAGGTTGGTCGCCGATGCGCCGCGCCAGCCGTAGATCGACTGGATCGGGTCACCGACGGCGGTCAACGCGAGGTCGTCGTCGACACCGCCGCCGAACAGTGACGACAGCGCGACCCGCTGCGCGTGTCCGGTGTCCTGGTATTCGTCGAGCAGCACGACGCGAAACCGTTGCCGCAGTTGAGCTCCGACTTGAGGGCACGTGGACGCCAGCCGTGCGGCCGAGGCCATCTGCATGCCGAAGTCCATCACCTTTTCGGCGCGCATGCGGCGGTGCAGCGCGTCGATGAGCGGGACCAGCATCGTGCGCTCGGTCTGGGTGGCGAGCATGCGCAGGAGCCACTGGCTGGGGCCGCGGTCGCGCTGATACGGGCCTGCGGGCAGCGTGTGCACGAGGCGCTCGAGCTCGATGTGGGTGTCGGTGAGCTGCTCGGTGTCGACGAGGTGCTCGGCCAGCTGGCCGGCCAGCCGCAGCACCATTCCGGTGACGGCGGCGGGTGTCTTGTCGGTGTCGAGTGCTCCCGGATGCTCGGTGACGACGCGAAATGCCAACTGGTACAGCTCCGTTTCGCTGAGCAGCCGGGTGTCGGGCTCGACGGGGAGCAACAGCCCGTGTTCCCGCAGCAGCGTGCCCGCGAACGCGTGGTAGGTGCTGACCGTCGCAGGGTCGTCGGCCGCGTCGAGTCCGCCGGGCACGATTCCCGCACCCGCAAGCCGAGCCAGTCGTGACCGGACTCGACGCAGCAACTGGCTGGCCGCCTTGCGGGTGAACGTCAGGCCCAGCACTTCACCCGGGGTGGCGTAGCCGTTGGCGACGAGCCACACGACCCGCGCCGCCATGGTCTCCGTCTTGCCTGCACCGGCGCCAGCGATCACCACCAGCGGCCCGGGGGGCGCGGCGATCACCGCCGTCTGTTCGTCGGTCGGCGCGAAAAGACCGAGCGCGGCGGCCAGTTCGTCCGGGCTGTACGCGGCGCTCACGATGTCGCCGTCCCGTCGGTGGCGGCTTGCGCGGGGCAGCTCTGGCGCACAGGGCAGTGCGTGCAGCCGTCGTTGACGCGGGCCATGAACTGCGGTCCCTGGGTGGCGGCGGCCGCCTGGCCCACCAGCGAGCGCCACTGGTCGCGGGTGTCGGATGTCATCGGGTCCTGCTGCCGCTCGGTCGGGCCCGCCGCGGCGGGCTTACCGAGATACACCAGCCGACCGCCACCCGGTGAATCACCCTGGGAAACAAGCCCTTCTGCGATGGCGAGCTGATACATCGCCAGCTGCGCGTGGCGCTGCGCGTCGTCCTTGCTCACCGGCGACTTCCCCGTCTTGATGTCGACCACCACGAGGCGGCCCTCCGAATCGCGTTCGAGCCGGTCGAGCCTGCCGCGGACCTGCACCGCCGACCCGTCGCAGTCGAGTACGCCGTCGACGTCGACTTCCGTGCCGACCTCGGTGAGCTCATGCCGCGTCTGCTCGCGCCACTGCGCGAACGTCGACAGCATGGTCTTGTGCCGGGCGAGCTCGTTGTCGGAATACCAGGCCGACTCGAACGGCAGTTTCCCCCAGAGCCGTTCGAGCTCGGCGACCATCCGACCCTCGCTCATTCCGGGATCGGCGACCAGCGCGTGAACCAGGGAGCCGATCGCCGAGCGGACGTCGCGACCGTCGCTTCCACCGTGACGTTCGAGCAGCCAGCGCAGCGGGCAGTCGGCCAGCGTCTGCAGCGTCGACGGGGACAACCGCACGACGTGGTCGTCGCCCGACCACAGCGGCTCGTCGCTGCTGGGCGCCGTCATCCCGTACCACTGCTTCGGATCGGCGCCGGAAACACCCGCATCGGCGAGACGGGCGAGTTGCGCGGCCGCGCAGGCCCTCGCCACGTCGTCGACGGTGCCCTCGGGTGCGCAGATGACCGCGCGAAGCGTGCCGACCAGCGGTGCGGGAGCGAGCACCCGCGGCGCGAGAACGGGTTGGCTTGCGGGGGCGTCGGTGTCGGTCGCGAGGCCTGCGAGCTCGGTGTGAAACGGTGACGGCAGCATGGCGTCGTCACCGCTCTCGCTGTCGACGGCGGTGACAAGCAGGCGGTTGCGGGCGCGGCCCATCGCCGAGATCAGCAGCCGTCGTTCCTCGGCGAGCAGGGGCGCTCGGCTGGACACGCCCGTGGCGCCGTCGTCGGCGACTCCGTCGAGGACGTCGACGAGACGCTGGGTGCCGAGCACGCCGCCGCGGGGAGTCGTGTTGGGCCACAGTCCTTCCTGCAGACCGGCGATGACCACGAGGTCCC
>DATEIG010000174.1:0-2330 GCA_035279185.1 Mycobacterium sp. | reverse complement strand
TCGACGCCGGGTACGCCGCGGCGATGGCGTACGCGTTGTTCGTCGTCATCCTGGTGATCACCGCCGTGCAGTTCCGGCTCGCGCGCAGGAGCGTGGTGTCATGACCGACACGATCACCCCCGCGCCGCTTCGGCCGGCGCCGCTCGAGGAGGCTGTAGGCGAGCGTCGACGGTGGCTGCCGTTCAGCCCGTGGCACCTGGTGCTGATCCCGCTGACGTTCATCCTGATCGTGCCGCTGCTGTGGATGCTGATCACGTCGCTGGAGACCGAAGGCGAGGCGAACCACTTTCCGCCGGTGCTCTTCCCGGAGTCGCCGCAGTGGAGCAACTACTCCGAGGCGTGGGCGGCCGCGCCGTTCGGGCACTTCTTCGTCAACAGCGCGGTGGTGACGCTGGTGGTGCTCGTCAGCAACCTCGTCGTCTGCAGCCTCGCGGGGTATGCGTTCGCGCGCATCCGATTCCTCGGCCGCGGAGCGCTTTTCCTCACGTTGATGGCGACGCTGATGGTGCCGTTCCAGGTGACGATGATCCCGGTGTTCCTCATCGTGAAGTGGTTCGGCGACAACGTGTGGGAAGGGTTGGGCATCGACCACATCGGTGCGTTGATGCTGCCGAACCTGGCGACGGCGTTCGGCATCTTCTTCCTACGGCAGTTCTTCATGACGGTGCCCGTCGAACTGGAGGAGGCCGCGCGCGTCGACGGGACGTCGCGGATCGGTGTGCTGTTCAAGATCATCCTGCCGCTGTCGCTGCCCGCGCTGTCGACACTGGCGGCGTTGACGGTGCTGACGTCGTGGAACGACTTCCTGTGGCCGTTGATCGTGATCACGACGCAGGACCAGATGACGATCCCGTTGGGGCTGAGCTACTTCCAGGGTGCGCACCGGGTGAAGTGGCCGCTGCTGATGGCGGCGAACGTGATGAGCCTGCTGCCGATGCTGCTGGTGTTCGTCGGGGCGCAGCGGTATTTCGTGCAATCGGTCGCGTCGACCGGATTGAAGGGTTGAGATGGCAGAAGTCGAATTCCGCGACGTCGTGCGGCGCTATCCCGGCGATGTCGTCGCGCTGAAGAACTTCAACCTGACCGTGGCGGACGGGGAGTTCCTGATCCTCGTCGGGCCGTCGGGGTGCGGGAAGAGCACCGCGTTGCGGCTGCTGGCCGGACTGGACAAGCCGACGTCGGGCGAGATCAGGATCGGCGGAAAGCTGGTCAACGGGCTGGCGCCCGGCGAGCGGGACATCGCGATGGTGTTCCAGAACTACGCGCTGTACCCGCACATGTCGGTGTACCGGAACCTGGCGTACGGGCTGCGGCAGCGCAAGACACCGCGCGCCGAGGTCGATAAGCGGGTGCGCGAGACGGCCAAGCTGCTCGAGATCGACAAGTTGTTGGACCGCAAGCCGGGCCAGTTGTCGGGCGGGCAGCGGCAGCGAGTTGCCATGGGGCGGGCGCTGGTTCGTCAGCCGCAGGCGTTCCTGCTCGACGAGCCGCTGTCGAACCTGGACGCGAAGCTGCGCAACCAGGTCCGCGGGGACCTGAAGCGGTTGCACCGCGAGGTGCCGGTGACGTCGATCTACGTCACGCACGATCAGGTCGAGGCGATGACGCTCGGCGACCGGCTGTGCGTGATGGCGGGCGGCGAGGTGCAGCAGATCGGCACGCCCGACGAGATCTACAACCAGCCGGCGAACACGTTCGTCGCGGCGTTCATGGGCAGCCCGCCGATGAATCTCATTGCGGGCTCGGTGAAGTCCGGCGTTTTGCACGTCGGCGATGCCGGGGTGACGTCGGTGCCGACGGACGACGGGCCGGTGACGGTCGGCGCGCGGCCGGAGCATCTGCGGCTGCACGGCCAGTATGCGCAGGGCATGGTGCCCGCGCGGGTCGACTTCGTGGAGCCGTTGGGCAGCCACGTGTTGGTCACGGCGTTGGTCGACGTCGGGTCGGAGTCGACGCGGGTGGTGGTCCAGGCGCCTGCGGGCACGGACTACGAGACGGGCACGCGCATCGGCCTGGAGTTGACGCCGGAGCGGACGTACTTCTTCGACGCGGATACGGGGAACGCGCGGGCGAGCCGGGAGCACGCCTCGCTCTGAGCTGAGTGATTTCGGCGTGAAAACCCGCGCTCACCGCAGGAAATCACGCCGAAATCGCACGTCGTCGACGCGCCTACCAGGTGCTCGACGACGTCGGCTAGGTTTTACGTCCCCTGGTCGATCGAGTCGAACACTGTGAGCGCCTGCTCGAACGGAGCGGACGTAACGCCCAGCTGATTGCCGAAGGGATGATCGAGCCAGTAGACGACGAACAACAGCAGGCCGAGCAGGAGA
>DATEIG010000173.1:0-8118 GCA_035279185.1 Mycobacterium sp. | reverse complement strand
GGGAGGAGGCGGAGGTCGTCGTGTATCAGCCCCGGGGGGTCGGGCTGATGCACACCCGGCATAAGCCGAGTAATTGTCACTATACACACGGAAAGCCCAAGAGGCGCAAGTAGTGCTTGCCACAGGAAGCACCTGGCGTCTTCACGGATGGGTGCCATCGACACGTGTCGTGAACTGCCATTTTGACGACATGGTCGACAACCGGCCGAGGTCGCCCCCTATGCTGGGCCTCGTGACCGCAACCGACCCGGTCGCCGCGGGCGGTGACCTACCGCAAACGATGCCGAGAACCGGGGAGCCCATTCGCACGGCGGCCTTCTTCGACCTCGACAAGACGGTGATCGCGAAGTCGAGCACGTTGGCATTCAGCAAACCCTTCTTTGACCAAGGGCTAATTAATAGACGCGCCGTACTCAAGTCGACCTACGCCCAGTTCCTCTTTCTCATGTCGGGCGCGGACCACGACCAGATGGACCGCATGCGCAATTACGTCACCAACATGTGCGCGGGATGGGACGTCGAACAGATCAAGTCGATCGTCGCCGAGACGCTTCACGACATCGTCGATCCCCTGGTCTTCGCCGAAGCCGCCAATCTGATCGCCGACCACAAGCTGTGCGGCCGCGACGTCGTCGTCGTTTCGGCGTCGGGCGAGGAGGTCGTCGGGCCGATCGCCAAGGCCGTCGGCGCCACCCACGCGATGGCGACCCGAATGGTGGTCGAGGACGGGAAGTACACCGGCGAGGTCGCCTACTACTGCTTCGGCGAGGGCAAGGCCGAGGCCATCCGTGAGCTCGCCGCGACCGAGGGATACGCGCTCGAGCACTGCTACGCCTACTCGGATTCGGTCACCGATCTGCCGATGCTCGAAGCGGTCGGTCACCCGACCGTGGTGAACCCCGACCGCGGGCTGCGCAAAGAGGCCGTCGCGCGCGGCTGGCCGGTGCTGACGTTCTCGCGACCGGTGCCGTTGCGCGACCGTCTTCCCACCCCGTCCGGGGCGGCCGTCGCCACCACCGCGGCGGTCGGTCTGACGGCCTTGTTGGCCGGTGCGCTGACGTACTCGCTGCTGCGGCGCTTCGCATTCTGAGTCCGACCGCACGTAGTAGCTGACGCGGTAGCGGTAACAATCGAATTTCGCGGGCGATTCGCTCTTGCTGTGACTCCGGTCACGGAGTACAAAGGAGTCACGGAAGCCTGGCGAGGCCAAGCGCGAGCCGGAAGAGAAGGTTCGAGCTCCCGAAGGCAGGCTACCCAGCACGGATCCCGGCACCCACGCGGAGCTAAAGCCGCGGAATAGGCAAAAGTGTTGCGGGCCTGCGTAATTGCGAAGAGCGGACGACCTCGACGGCTCCTTGGGTGGGGCTGCAGTCGCAGCGCATCGCAAGGACGCCGAGGCCACCCACGCACACCTGAAGAGCACGCTTGGTAACCGGAGTCCGTGCTAGCGGGCGGCGAGCCGAACCAGTTTCGGAGCGCCGCCCGCTTTCACTTTGCTGACGGCTGGTTCCGCGCCGCTTCCGCAATCGCCAGCGCCTCGCTCGCCCCGGCGCTGAGCGCCTCACTGCTGAGCACCAACCAGGCGGCAAGGCCGTCCGGCGTGCCCGCGGCGAAACCGCGCGCGGCGGCGCGGTAGTCACCGGAACGGCGCATCCAGGCGACCTCCGGCACGCCGAGGCCGTGCGGATCCAATCCGCTGGCGATCGTCACCAGACGCGAGACACCGCGCGCGACGATTCCGTCGGCGGTGCCGAACGGCGCCAGGGTCAGCAGTTCCCCGTGCGCGACGGCGGCCAGCACCGTCGCCGGAATGGCCGATTTGCCGGTGACGAGTTCGATCAGCAGTTCCAGCCTCGGCACCACGTCGGCGTCGGCACGCGGCCGGCCGAGACGGTCCTCGTCGACGAGATCTGCGGCGGCCAGCGCATGCAGACGCGCCAGGGCCTGGCTCGGCGCCTTCTGCCAGACGCCGACGAGCGCCGTCGCGCCACCCTCGAGCGCCTGCGACACCCGTAGCGCGCCCGCCAGCAGCGGGTCGGGATCCCCGCCATCCGACTGCTGTATCGAGCCACCCTCGAGCACCGCGGACGCTCTGGCCGCCCGAAGCGCCGCCTCCGCGGCGGTCGCCGGCCAGCCCCGGAGGTTGGTCCGGTGGCGGTGCGCCTTCCCGAGCGCCTCGCGGGCCTGCTCGCCCGCGGCCGCGACACCGGGCAGGTCGGCGAGTGGGGCCAGCGGATGAGAGGTCATCGGGCAAGGCTAGCGGCGCGCGCGCCGCGGCCCGATTGGCATGCAACCCAACGCAACGTTGCTGCCGTGCACCGGGTGACTAGGCTCACAGTCATGTCGCAATCCCACGCCGAAGGCCCATCCACGTATCCTCCCGCCGACGACTTCGCCGCTCAGGCCAACGCGACCGCCGAGCTGTACAGCGAGGCCGAGAAGGACCGCCTGACGTTCTGGGCGAAGCAGGCCAACCGGCTGGCGTGGGACACCCCGTTCGACGAGGTTCTGGACTGGTCGGAGGCGCCGGTCGCGAAGTGGTTCGTCGGCGGCAAGCTCAACGTGGCCTACAACTGCGTGGACCGGCACGTGGAGGAGGGCAACGGGGATCGGGTCGCGATCCGGTGGGAGGGCGAACCCAAAGACGACAGCAGAGACATCACGTATTCGGAGCTGCTCGCCGAGGTGTGCAAGGCCGCCAACGCCCTGACCGATCTCGGCCTGACGGCGGGCGACCGGGTCGCGATCTACATGCCGATGCTGCCGGAGGCCATCGTCGCGATGCTGGCCTGCGCCCGGCTCGGGGTTTTGCATTCGGTGGTCTTCGCCGGGTTCTCGTCGTCGGCGCTCGCGGCCCGCATCGAGGATGCCGAAGCGAAGCTGGTGATCACCGCCGACGGCCAGTTCCGACGTGGCCAGGCCGCGTCGCTGAAGGACTCGGTCGACGAAGCGGTGGAGGGACAGAAGTCCGTCGAGCATGTTCTCGTGGTGCGTCGCACCGGAATCGACATACCGTGGACCGAGGGCCGCGACCTGTGGTGGCACGACGTCGTCGACGCGGCGGCACCCGAGCACACACCGGAGGCGTTCGACTCCGAGCATCCGCTGTTCCTGCTCTACACGTCGGGAACCACCGGTAAGCCCAAGGGCATCATGCACACCTCGGGCGGCTACCTGACGCAGGCGTCCTACACCCATCACTACGTCTTCGACGTCAAGGCCGAGACCGACGTCTATTGGTGCACAGCCGATATCGGCTGGGTCACCGGCCACACCTACATCGTCTACGGGCCGCTGTCCAACGGTGTCACCCAGGTGGTCTACGAGGGCACGCCCAACTCGCCCAACGAGCACCGGCATTTCGAGATCATCGAAAAGTACGGTGTCTCAATCTATTACACGGCGCCGACGCTGATCAGAACGTTCATGAAGTGGGGTCGCCAGATTCCCGCCGAGCACGATCTGTCGAGCCTGCGTCTGCTCGGCTCAGTCGGCGAGCCGATCAACCCCGAAGCGTGGCGCTGGTACCGGGAAGCGTTCGGCGGTAACAAGACTCCGATAGTCGACACCTGGTGGCAGACCGAGACCGGCGCCATCATGATCTCCCCGCTGCCGGGGGTGACCGCGGCCAAGCCGGGTTCGGCGATGAGGCCGCTGCCGGGCATCTCGGCGATGATCGTCGACGAGGACGGCAAGGAACTGGTGCCCGGCGCCGACGAAGCCGAGCATGTGACGGGCTATCTGGTGCTCGACCAGCCGTGGCCGTCGATGCTGCGCGGGATCTGGGGCGACCCCGAGCGCTACAAGGAGACCTACTGGTCGCGCTACGGCAAGCAGGGCTGGTACTTCGCGGGCGACGGCGCCCGCGTCGACTCCGACGGCGACATCTGGGTGCTCGGCCGCATCGACGACGTGATGAACGTGTCCGGCCACCGGATCTCGACCGCGGAGGTGGAGTCGGCACTCGTCGGGCACTCCGGTGTGGCCGAGGCCGCCGTCGTCGGCGCCACCGACGAGACCACCGGTCAAGGCATCTGCGCGTTCGTCATCCTCAAGGCCAGCGCGAAGGGCGGCGAGGAGGACATGGTCGACGAACTGCGCGAACAGGTCGCCAAGGAGATCGGGAAGATCGCACGGCCGCGCGAGATCCACGTCGTACCGGAACTGCCCAAGACCCGAAGCGGGAAGATCATGCGGCGGCTGCTGCGCGATGTCGCCGAGGGCCGCGAGCTCGGCGACACCTCGACGCTGGTGGATCCCTCCGTATTCGAAGCGATCAAAGCCAGCAAGTAGCCGCCCGACGCGCCTACGCCGCCGGCGCCGACCCGACCGGAACGAAACCGGACCCGGGTCGGTTCTTGGCGACGATGTCGGCCAGCTGGGTGTTGATCGACATCGCGACCGCGGGCGTGTGCAGCGGGATGAACTTGACCACGCACGTCGGCAGGTCCTCGGCGAATGCGCCGTGGATCATGCCGACCAGACGGTTGTTGACGGTGAGCGGGCCGCCGGAGTCGCCGGGCTGACCGCAGACCTGGCTGACGATCGTGCCGGGTTCCTGACCGGGCCCCCACACGACGCCGCACGAATACCCGGTCGTGCGGCCCAGCTTGCAGGCGACGTCACCGGTCACCGGGTCGGGGCCGATGCCGTCGATCTGGAAGTCCCCCACATTGGAGACCGGTGTCACCTTCTGCGGGTCGAACTGGATCACCGCGTAGTCGAGCGCATCGTTACCCGCCACCATCGTGCCGAGAACGCCGCTGCCTTCCGCCCCTTCGGCACCGACCTGCGCGCCTGGACCACCGCAGTGAGCGGAGGTGAAACCGATCAGGTTTCCGCGGTTGTCGTTGCCGATCGCTGTCAGCGTGCAGAGCGTGTCACCGTTGACGACGAGGCCCGATCCGCCACCCAGCGGCACCGGGTCGTCGGCACGCGCGACCGGCGTGGACGGCGCCACCAGGGCGGCAGTCACGATCATTGCGGCGGTCATACGCAGGAGCCAGCGGTGTCCGGTCCTCAAAAGTCATCCCCCATCAACGTCCCGACCACCTACTCGACTGTGAAGCTCAGTCTAACGTTCGGCCGGGATCGTCCGGCTCAGCGCCACGTGGCACGATGATTTCCCAAGGGACAATGAAATCGGGAGGACCGTCCGTGAGCAGTGCTGACCGGAAAAATGGCGTACCGACCACGGTGACCTCGATACCGCTGGTCGATCCGCATGCTCCCAAACCCGACCCGTCGATCGGCGACCTCGTCAAGGACGCGACCGCGCAGGTCTCGACGCTGGTGCGCGCCGAGGTGGAACTGGCCCGCGCCGAGATCACCCGCGACGTCAAGAAGGGCCTCACCGGAAGCGTCTTCTTCATCTCCGCGCTCGTCGTGCTGTTCTACTCGACGTTCTTTTTCTTCTTCTTCGTCGCCGAACTGCTCGACACCTGGCTCTGGCGCTGGGTGGCGTTTCTCATCGTGTTCGGCATCATGGTCGTCGTCACGGCGGCGCTCGCACTGTTCGGCTATCTCAAGGTCCGGCGCATCCGCGGCCCGCAGAAGACCATCGAGACGGTCAGGGAGATTCCCGAGGCGCTGACGCCGGGACACGACAAGACCAAGTCCCTTGGCGCGGCCGGCGACGGCAAGACCGCGGCGAACCCGACCGCGGACCCGTCCGGCTGGTAATGGCCCCACCCGACCCGTCGATCGTCCGGATCGACGGACCGTGGCGCCACCTCGAGGTGCACGCGAACGGCATCCGCTTCCACGTCGTGGAGGCCGACACCAAGGCCGACGACGCCGCCGGGCTGCTGACCGAACGGCCGCTGGTGATCCTGTTGCACGGGTTCGGCTCGTTCTGGTGGTCGTGGCGCCACCAGCTGCGCGGGCTGCGCAACGCACGGGTGGTCGCCGTGGACCTCCGCGGCTACGGCGGCAGCGACAAACCGCCCCGCGGCTACGACGGGTGGACGCTGGCCGGCGACACCGCGGGCCTTGTGCGCGCGCTCGGCCATCCGTCGGCCACGTTGGTCGGCCACGCCGACGGCGGTCTGGTCTGCTGGGCGACCTCGGTGCTGCACCCGCGCATGGTCCGGGCGATCGCGGTGGTCAGCTCGCCGCATCCCGCGGCGCTGCGCACATCGGCGTTGAGGCGCCGCGACCAGGGACGGGCGCTGCTGCCCTGGATGCTGCGCTATCAGGTTCCGATGTGGCCCGAACGCAGGTTGACGCGGCACAACGCCGCCGAACTGGAACGGCTGGTGCGAAGCCGGGCCAGCGCGAAATGGGTTGCCACAGAGGACTTCAGCGAGACGATCGCGTGGATGCGGCAGGCCATCCAGATCCCCTCGGCGGCGCACTCGGCGCTGGAATACCAACGGTGGGCCGTGCGCAGCCAGGCCAAGAGCGAGGGCAGGCGCTTCATGCGGTCGATGAAGCGACCCCTCACGGTCCCGATGTTGCACATCCGCGGCGACGCCGATCCATATGTGCTGGCCGACCCTGTCAACCGGACGCATCGGTGGGCACCGGACGGTCATTACGTAACCATCGGCGGCGCAGGGCATTTCGCGCACGAAGAGACGCCGCAGGAGGTCAACGACCACCTGTCGCGGTTCTTGGGGCAGCTCTAGCTGTTCACGCAGGCGCCGGTGGCCACCGGCGTGGTGTTGCCGATCTTGCCGAGCTGATGACCGACTTCCCTGGTGGTCAGCACGAAGCCGGTCTCTGCGTCGTCGACCGCGGCACCGAACACCACGCCGAGCACCTGACCTTGGCGGTCGATCATCGGACCACCTGAATTTCCTTGGCGCACAGTCCCTCTGATGGTGTAGACCTCGCGGTCGACGGTCTTGCTCTTGTAGATGTCGGGACCCTTGAGCTCGATCGTCTCACGCACGCGCGCGGGTGTCGCCTGGAAGTCGCCCCCGCCGGGATAGCCGAGGACCAGCGCGTCGGTACCGCTCTTCGCAGGTTCCTGCGCGAAGGGTAGGGGCGCGGCAGGCAGACCGGGCACATCGAGTATCGAGATGTCGGCGTCCGGGTCATAGGACACCACCGTCGCGTCGAACGTCTGCCCGTCGGACTCGACCGTCACCGTCTCGGCGCCTGCGACGACGTGCGCGTTGGACATCACTCGATTCGGCGCGACGACGAAACCCGTTCCTTCCAAGACCTTTTGGCAGCCGGGCGCCACGCCGCGGATCTTGGTGATGCTCGGCCGCACCCGTGCGACGACCGGATCGTTGATCAGCGCGGCGTCCGGCGCGTCGACATTGGCGATCGGTGTGCGGCCGAACGGTTGCAGCACGTCGGGCAGACCGGAGGTGTCCAGCAGCGCCTTGAGCCGGTTGGGCACCGCCTTGAGCCACGGCGGCGCCACCGAATCGACCTGGCTCAACACCTTCGACCCGCGTACCGCGGCGGCCAGGTTCGGCTGGTTCGTCGACGTCAACGGCGTCGCAAGCAGATACGCCACCACCGCGACCGCCAGCACCATGACCCCGACACCGATCACCGAGTCGACCGTCCGCACTCCGCGGTTGCGGATCGCGCCGCGCACCGCGCGACCCAACACGACGCCGGCGATCTCTCCGATCACCACCAGCCCGAGGATCAGGAAGAGCGTGACGAAAAGCTGGGTCCGCGTGCCGGTGAAGTGGGTGACGACGTGCGGCGCCAGGAGCACGCCCGCGACGGCGCCGAGCACCACACCGATGAACGACAGCAGCGAACCGAGCGCGCCGGATCGCCAGCCCGAGATCGCCGCGAAGAACGCAACCGCCAGCACGGCCATGTCGAGCCACTGCGACGACGTCATGATTGGTCCTCCCGGTCGGTCCCATCATGACCGACAAGATCATCTTCGCCGAGTAAGCCCATCGCATCGTCCAACTCGCGCACGTCGTCGGTGTTCCACGGCTGCGTCCACCCCGCCACGTCGAGCATCGCCGAGATCACCTGACCGGTGAACCCCCACACCAACATCTCGTTCAGCAGGAAAGCGGGCCCGGCCAGGCGCCGGGTGTTCTCCCTGCGGTACACCATCAGCCGATTCTCCGGGTTGATGAAGGCGCGCACCGGAACGCGGGCCACGATCGCGGTCTCGGACTCGTCGACGAC
>DATEIG010000172.1:0-2264 GCA_035279185.1 Mycobacterium sp. | reverse complement strand
GTGACGTGCTGGCCGAGGCTACTGCCGTAGATGCCGCTGCCGAGGCACAGCGCCACCATGACCGCGACGACCGCGAACCGATAGCGATATACCGTCCGACCCCACCAGGCGAAAACGATGAGCCCCTAACCTCGTAGTGATCACTGCGCGCGCATGGGTGAGATTACAAGCACCGGAGCCGTCCGCGGCCATCGCTCGGGCCTAACCAGCGTGGCGTCGATCGACCACAGGCTTCACACTGGCTTCGTGAGCACGGCATCGCTGTTCCAGTCGATCCTGCAATGGCTGCGGGGCGGATACCCCGAAGGCGTTCCCGGCCCCGACCGCGTGCCGCTCCTGGCGTTGCTGCGGACGACCCCCTTGACCGAGGAACAGGTCAAAGAGATCGTCCGCAACATCACCGACACCGAAACCGGCGCGGGCGGCGAGATCACGCGCGATGAGATCGCGGAGTTCATCTCCGACGTCACCCACCACGACGCGGGCCCTGAGAACATTCAGCGCGTCGCGGCGCGACTGGCAGCCGCCGGCTGGCCGCTGGACGGGTTCAACGAGCCGGCGTCATAGATCAGCGCAGCGACTCCGTATCGATGACGAAGCGGTACCGCACGTCGCTGGCGACCGTCCGTTCGTAGGCCTCGTTGATGTAGTCCGGCTCGATGACCTCGATCTCCGGGGCGACGCCGTGCTCGGCGCAGAAGTCGAGCATCTCCTGGGTCTCGGCGATTCCACCGATGAGGGAGCCCGCGATGCGTCGGCGGCCCATGATGAGGGCACCTGCGGGGACCGGCATGGGGTTCTCCGGCATCCCGAGTTCGACCAGGGTGCCGTCGAGATTCAGCAAACCGAGGTAATCAGCCATGTCCAGGTTCGCCGACACCGTGTTCAGGATCAGATCGAACGTGCCCGCAAGCTTGGTGAAGGTGTCGCGGTCGCTGGTGGCGTAGTACTCCGAGGCGCCGAGCCGCAGCCCGTCTTCCATCTTCTTCAGGGTCTGGCTCAGCACCGTGACCTCGGCGCCGAGAGCAACCGCCAGCTTGACGGCGAGGTGTCCGAGACCGCCGAGCCCGATGACGGCGACCTTCGTGCCCGGCCCCGCATCCCAGTGCCGCAGCGGCGAATACGTGGTGATGCCTGCGCACAGCAGCGGTGCGGCGGCGTCGAGTGCGATGGCATCGGGGATGCGCAGGACGTAGTTCTCGTCGACGACGATCGCGCCGCTGTACCCGCCCTGGGTGTTCTGGCCGTCGCGGCCGACGCCGTTGTACGTGCCGACCATGCCCGGGTTGTTGCAGTACTGCTCTTCACCGGCGAGGCAGTATTCGCACTCGCGGCAGGAGTCGACGAAGCAGCCGACGCCGACGCGGTCGCCCACCTGATAGTTCCTGACGTCCGGCCCGACCTCGGTGACGATTCCGGCGATCTCGTGGCCGGGCACCATCGGGTACTCCACGTTGCCCCACTCGCCTCGCACGGTGTGGATGTCGGAGTGACAGATCCCAGCGAAGTGAATCTCGATCGCGACGTCGTTCGGGCCGACGTCGCGTCGGGTGATCGTCGTCTTGGTCAGCGGTTCGGTGGCAGATGTGGCGGCGTATGCGGTGACAGCAGTCGTCATGGAATCCCTCTTCAATACATGCGAAACACGCAAAACGAGTACGTGAGATGGCCGCGCCTGTGCGGCCCAACGCGATGGATAACCGAAACCGCCGCCGAAGTAATCCGGCTGCGCCTGTGAGTTTGCTCCTAAAGACCGGGAGCCCGGAACGCGCCGTTGAACGTGGTGCGCTCGTAGCGCGCGACGCCCGCCGTCGTGTACGGATCGCGTCGCACCATGTCGTCGGCGTCTTCGGTGCTGATGTCGGCGGTGACGAGGACTCCGCCGGACCCGTCCTCCTGGCGGCCCGCCAGAAGGAGGCGGCCGGCCGAGATCTCCTCGTTGAGGAACTGCAGGTGGTCGGGTCGTGTCCGTTCGACGACATCGGGCTCTTGCAGATACGTCGACGTCAAGACGTGGATCACAGTGCCGACCTTATCCGACGACCGTGTAACGCTCGAGCTCGCGATTCGTGCGCTGCCGCAGCGCAGGGGTGCTCGTGTCATTGATGCCCAGCACCCGCAGGCATGCGTCGGCGACATGGAACGGAAGCTCCGCGGAGTCGGGACCTGCGGGCACCGATCGCATGTTCACCAGCGACTCGACGAGCCGAAAGGGGAGATCAGCGGCAGCGGCGTTGACTCCGGTATCAGCGACGACGACGAGG
>DATEIG010000171.1:0-4065 GCA_035279185.1 Mycobacterium sp. | reverse complement strand
CGACCGGACCGCCCACGGCGAAGAGGACCACAGCGGTCCGTTGGTGACCGAGCTGCTTCACGAGGCGGGCTTCGTCGTCGACGGCGTGATCGTGGTGTCCTCCGACGAGGTCGAGATCCGCAATGCGCTCAACACCGCGGTCATCGGCGGTGTCGACCTGGTGGTGTCGGTCGGCGGCACCGGCGTGACGCCGCGCGATGTGACGCCCGAGGCCACCCGCGACATCCTGGACCGCGAGCTGCTCGGCATCGCCGAGGCGTTGCGCGCCTCCGGACTCGCCGCCGGAATCGTCGACGCCGGGCTGTCGCGCGGCTTGGCGGGCGTCTCCGGCAGCACGCTCGTCGTGAACATCGCCGGCTCGCGCGCGGCGGTCCGCGACGGCATGGCGACGCTCAACCCGCTGGCCACCCAGATCATCGGCCAGCTATCCAGCTTGGAAATCTAATAAAACCGGTTTCGGCTGAGACAAGCCCCGCATCCGACAGGTGTGGGATCTCTTTGGCAATGCCCGCTGGGTTACATGCGGGTGAACAGATGGCCGCGTCAAATTGTGATCTTGGTCACAGAGGAGAGCCTTTGTGACGTCCTCCTTCGAGAACCGTCGAGACCTAGTTAACAAAGTCTTCGGCGAGGAACTGCCCCAGGCGTCGACGGACGAGCGGGAAACCGATTCGCCGGGTGCGGACGCCGACCATGAGAACTGGTTGCGGAACAATGTTCCGCCTCATCATGAATGACGGTTCAACTCACGCTAATCACAAGTAACGCCTGGTGAGAGCGCCTACCGTGAGGCTCCGTCACGGGCGTGCCCTTCCCTGTGTCACCGCTTTGGCCGGGGTGACCGGCGGTTGTGAGGTCGGCGTGTCTGAGACCCGATACCGTGGGTTACAGCAAACTTCGACCCTGTCCGCAGTGAGGCCGTGACACGGACCCCTACGCGTTGCCGGGGTGATGCCCTCCCGTTATGTTCCTCGTGTCAACGATGAGCAAAACGTAAGAGAAGCATGTGGACTCTCTCATTTGTCACAAATGTGACTCTTGCGTCGTGTGTGGTGTAGGCGTACTAACCAGCACGGAAACCACTCGGTGAGCCACCACGGTCACCGCCGACAAGGCTAGGGAGAACATGAAGGCAATCAGTCGGGTGCTGATCGCGATGGTCGCCGCCATCGCGGCTCTTTTCGTAAGCACCGGTACCTCACACGCGGGACTGGACAACGAGCTGAGCTTGGTTGACGGTCAAGACCGCACTCTGACAATCCAGCAGTGGGACACCTTCCTCAACGGCGTCTTCCCGCTGGACCGCAACCGCCTGACCCGTGAGTGGTTCCACTCCGGTCGCGCGAAGTACAACGTCGCGGGCCCGGGCGCCGACGAGTTCGAGGGCACGCTGGAGCTGGGCTACCAGATCGGCTTCCCGTGGTCGCTGGGCGTCGGCATCAACTTCAGCTACACGACCCCGAACATCCTGCTCGACGACGCGTCGCTGTTCCCGGTCTTCAACCCGCTGGGCTCGGTCATCACCCCGAACCTGTTCCCGGGTGTGTCGATCAGCGCTGACCTGGGCAACGGCCCCGGCATCCAGGAAGTGGCGACCTTCTCCGTCGACGTGGCAGGCCCCGCAGGCGGCGTCGCAGTCTCCAACGCGCACGGCACCGTGACCGGTGCGGCCGGTGGCGTGCTGCTGCGTCCGTTCGCCCGCCTCATCTCGTCGGCCGGTGACAGCGTCACCACCTACGGCGAGCCCTGGGACATGGCGTAACTCTCTGCTGGTCATACAAAACAGCCCCCGGCCGAAATGCCGGGGGCTGTTTTGCGTGCCGGGTCAGTCTCGGTCGGCGCTGGTGGTCTCCGCCGAGTCGGGGCTCGGCCCGGTGCCGGGAAGGGTGGTCTCCTTCGGCCTTCCCGCCTGCTCGGCCAGGATGTCCCGGATCTCGGTGAGCATGCTCAGCTCGGTGTCCTGCGCCTGTTCCACCTCGCCGCGCTCGCGAAGCTTCTTGTACGGCAGCACGATCACGAAATAGATGACCGCGGCGACGATCAGGAAGTTGATGAACGCCGACAGCACCGCGTTGAAATCGACGAACTGTTCGGGGTCGCCGCCCAGCGAGATCTTCAGAATCCCGTACTGTCTGTCGCCGCCCGCGCCGACGCGGTCGACCAACGGCTGAACGACCTTCTGGGTGAATGCGGTCACCAGGCCCGTGAAGGCCGCACCGATGACGACCGCGACAGCCAGGTCGATGACGTTCCCGCGGGACAGAAACTCTTTGAAGCCCTTCAACATGCGTGAAAATCCTTCCTGCAGTCAGATGTTCGATCTGGTCGAGAGGAATGCCACGTTAGTCCCATGAGGCGCGGTGAAGGTCAATGAAACGTGAGCGTCACCGCCTGCATCAGCGTCGCGCCCGCGACGTCGTTGGCGGCATGAGCGGGCAGCGCGACCAGCAGGACGCGATCTCCGCCCGCGCCCGGCCCCTTCTGCTTCTCCGACACCAGCACCACGACGGCGTCGGTCGCCACCACGCGTGGGTCGGCGTCGTCGTCGGGAGCCGCGAGAACGTCGACGACGTCACCGGGACGCACCAGGTCGAGGAGGGCCGTGTCGGCCAGGTGCAGGGGCACGATGCGGGCGTCGGAGCCCGCGGCGGACTGTGCGAGCCGCGGGCCGAGCAGTCGCACGTCGGTCAGCACCTCGCCGCGGCGCGCGGGGCCCGCGAGTGTGGCGCCGACGACGGCGTCGACGGTGGTCGTGGCACCGTCGGGAACCGTTGCGGCTGCGCGCTTTTCGAGGCGCACATCGGCGGCGGTCAGGTCGATGCCAGGGGCCAGGTCGCGGGCGGCCACCACGATGTCGGCCTGGTCGCCGTGCGGGTCGGAGCGCACCGCGGCGACCGCGGCGAGTACGACGAGGACCGCGGCGACCGCCCGGCGCGCGGCGACGGTACGCGTCCAGTCCGGCCGCCGGTCGTGGATGAGCCGGCTCAGCACCGACGCGTTGAGTGATTCCCCCATGCGTCGACGCTAGGCAGCAAAACGCCCCGACGGGCGTGCCGTCAGGGCGTTCTGTGGATAAGTGCGGGCCGTCAGCTGGAGGCGGCGGCCTTCGTGGTCGACGAGCTCGAGCTGCTGTCGGACTTCGAAGAGCTCGATCCGCTGTCCGACTTCGAGGACTCGGACTTCTTCTCCGAGGAGCCGGACGAGCTCTCAGCGCCGCTCGACGAGGAGCCGCTCGATGACGAGCCGTTCGACGAACTCTTGGACGCCTCGCGGCTGTCGGTGCGGTAGAAGCCGCTGCCCTTGAAGACCACGCCGACCTTGCCGAACAGCTTGCGCAGTCGACCGTCGCACTTGGGGCACTCGGTCAACGCGTCGTCGCTGAAGGCCTGCTGCACGTCGAACTTGTTGTCGCACGCGGTGCACGCATAGGAATAGGTAGGCACGAAAAATCCTCCGTGATGGTCTAACTACTTAGCACTCTACCGTCTCAAGTGCTAGAACCGCTATGTGGGCCGCATCATTCCCGTGCTCGTCGGCCTCGTCGTGCTCGTTGTGGGGGTCGCGGTCTGGTTGCACGTCCGCGACCAGCCGTCATCGGTTTCTCCGGTTCCGGCACCGACCGCGGTCCCGTCGCCCGGCACCCCGGACTTCGATGCGGCGCGGGCGACGCTCGACCGCCTGCCGGTCGAGGGCTGGGACCGCGTCACCGATTTCTCCCGCTGGCGCTTCGGCAAGCCGTGGAGCGACGACGTCGACGTCGAGTTCGGGCACAACGGCTGCAACACCCGCGACGACATCCTGCGGCGCGATCTCGCCGACCTCGTCGTGCGGCCGGGCACCTGCTACGCGCAGAGTGGCGTGCTGCACGACCCGTACACGGGTCAGACGATCGCGTTCACCCGCGGCCCCGCGACGTCGGACGCTGTGCAGATCGACCACCTGGTGTCGCTGTCGGACGCCTGGTACAAGGGTGCGCGCGAATGGGACGACCAGCGTCGGCGCAACTTCGCCAACGATCCGCGCAACCTGCTGGCGGTCGGCGGGCAGGCCAACTTCGACAAGGCT
>DATEIG010000170.1:0-2162 GCA_035279185.1 Mycobacterium sp. | reverse complement strand
CTGATCGACGAGCTCACGGGGAGCCACGGGCTGATCACCAGCGAACTCGTTCCGGCCCTGCTGTCGGTCGACGGGGCCGACCGGCGTGGGGGCACCGAGTTGGCGCGCTTCGACTACTGACGGTCAGACGACCTTGGCGATCCACCGGTCGGCCAGCGCGAGCACCCAGTCTTCGGCGTCGTGTGGATCGTCCGGCGGCGCCTCGACGAGCACCAACTCGTCGACACCCAACGCGGCGAGCGCGGGTGCGTCACCGGGTTTCAGATCCCTCAGCGCGACGGCCAGGCGCAGTTCGGCGGGATCGCGTCCCTGCCCGCTGCACTGCTCGCGAAGGAAGTCCACCCGGTCGGCGACCGCGTCGACGCTGTCGAGGTTGAACCCGTACCAGCCGTCGCCCCACGCCGCGATCCGACGTAGCGCCGCATCGCTGTTGCCGCCGAGGATGATCGGAATCCCCTTGGGCCGCAGTGGTTTCGGATTGACGCGGATGTCGGTGAAACCGACGAACTCGCCGTCGAAGGAGGCGACATCGTCACGCCACAGGGTACGGATGGCGTCGACGTATTCCTTGGTGCGCGCCCCGCGACGCGCGAACGGGACGCCGAGCGCGTCGAACTCCTCACGCGACCAGCCGATGCCGATGCCCAGCGTCAACCGTCCGCCGCTCAACGTGTCGAGGCTGGCGGCCTGCTTGGCAACCAGGACCGGGTTGTGCTCGGGCAGCAGCAGAACGCCGGTCGCGATCCGGATCGTCGAGGTGGCCGCGGCAACGAAGCTCAACCCGATCAGCGGGTCGATCCAGTCGGCCGCGGCGGGTACGGCGATGCGACCGTCGTCGGAATAGGGATAGCGAGACGTCGACTCGTCGACCATCACGACGTGTTCGCCCGACCACAACGTCGCAAAGCCCGCGCGCTCGGCAGTCGCTGCGACCGCGTCGATCACCTCGCGTTTGGCGCCGCTGCCGATGCCCAGTGCGTGCAAGCCGATCCGCATGCCGCGATCGTCTCACGCGCCGAGCAGCAGGGCCCCCGCGATGATCAAGGCGACGACCTTCACAAGCTCGAGACCGATGTACACATAGTGGGCGCGCGAGCGCGGACCGTCCTCACCGGCGAGCACCGCGTCGGAGCGCTTCGCGAGCGTCGGCCGCACGAGGAGCACCTGCACCAGGAGCACGACGATCGCGACGGCTGCCGCCGCGAAAGCGCCGACGCTCGGCGGGCGCACGACGAAGGTCACGGCTATCGCCGCGGCGAGCAGCAGCTCGACACCGTTGAGCGCCCGGAACACCAGGCGCCCGATGCCCAGGCCCACGGGGAGGGTGACGCCGGGCGCGCGGAACTTCAGCGGTGCCTCGATGAACGAGATGGCGACCACCATGCCGAGCCAGACGAAGATCGCCGCCACCGCGACAGCTGATGCGGGACTCACGCGCCGCAGCCTACGTCGGTCTGCGATCGTTGAGTCATGGGCAGTGACCGGGCCGCGGAATTGCAGCGGTGGGAGGACTCCGGCGCCGTGTGGTCGGTGGTGTCTCGCAGAGACGGCCGGGTGACGGTGGCGTTGTTGCGATGCGACGGCGGAGAGGAGGTCGACCGGTTCAGCTCGGACGACCCTCGACTACTCGCATACATCGGCGAACGTACGAATAGCACGGATTGACGGGGTCAGGCGTGAACGAAGTGATCGTGGGGAAGCTGACGTTCGTTCCTGTCGGGGATGCGACGGACCTGGTCGGCGCCCCCGTCCGCAGCTACATCGAGCAGTCGGGCGGCGACGGGCTGTGGGTGAGCGAGATCGACCCGGACCTGGCCGACACCGCAGCGTTCTGCGAGCACTACGACGTCGGCCTTGACGTTTCGGCGAACTGCGTCGTCGTCGAGGCCAAGCGGGCCGATCGCGTCTGGTACGCCGCGTGCATGGTGCTGGCCACCACCCGCGCCGACGTCAACGGGGTGGTACGCAAACACGTTGACGCGCGCAAGATCTCGTTCGCCTCGATGGACACCGCGGTGTCCTTGACCGGCATGGAGTACGGCGGCATCACGCCGGTCGGCCTGCCCGCGGACTGGCCGATACTCGTCGACCGCAACGTCGCCGATCAGCGGCGGGTCATCATCGGCAGCGGCATCCGCGGCTCGAAGCTGCTGGCTTCATCC
>DATEIG010000169.1:0-22247 GCA_035279185.1 Mycobacterium sp. | reverse complement strand
CGCCCGAGCAGGCGGAGGCGCTGTGGGAGCACTGGGACCGCTGCGCGTTCCACTGGTTCCCCGGCAACCACATCCTGCACGTCAGCCAGCCGGATTACCTGCGCAGGATGACGCGCTTCATGCGTGACTTCATGTTCAGCTCTTGACGGCTCTGACCAGCGAGATATCGGCGAACATCGGGCCCGCCTCCGACTCGGGATCCGGAGCGGCCCGGCCGATCTCGGTGAAGTAGTCGATCAGGCGCACGGCCTCGGCTTGCCATCCGTGGCTGCCGAACCACTCCGCGGCCGGGGCATGCTGCTCGTTGTAGATGAGGTTGAAGAACTGGCTGCCCGCGCCCTCGGCACGCTCGTCGGCGCGCGCCTTCTCGAGTTCGGTGTGAGGCATCGGCGAGGCCTCCTCGACGGCCACCCGGCTGCCGGGCGCCGCCAGCGTGTCGATACCCGAGAACAGCTGCTGCTGCGCCGTCGCGGGGAGATACAGGAGCAGCCCCTCGGCGAGCCACGCCGATGGCGAGGCTGGGTCGAAGCCGCTGTCCCGCAGAGCATCCGGCCATTCGTCGCGCAGGTCCACGGCGATCTCTCTGCGCTCGGCCGTCGGCGACTCGCCGCTGTCGCTCAGGACATCGCGTTTGAACTCGAGCACCTGCGGCTGGTCCAACTCGTAGACCACGGTGCCGCTGGGCCACGCGAGCCGGTAGGCGCGCGAGTCCAAGCCGGCCGCGGGGATGACGATCTGACGGACGCCCGCATCGGCTGCGTCGTAGAAGTAGGTGTCGAAGAACCGGGTGCGCGCCGCCTGGTAGTCGACGAAGTGCTCGCCGAACTCCGAAGCCAGCTTGTTGTCGGGCGCCTTGCCGTCGAGAACGTCGGCCCACTCACCGCCGACCGCCCGGCAGAAGAGTTCGGCGTACGGGTCGACCACGAGGGGCTCGGCCTTGTTGGCCTCGAGAGCGCGTGCGGCCGCCACGAACAGGGCCGTCGCGCCAACGCTGGACGTGATGTCCCAGGTGTCGTTATCCGAACGCATATGTCCGGTATACCGACGAATCCTGGCGGCGCCACTTTCTGCGGCGCGTCGATCAGACGAGCGGTCGGCCCGTCCGCATCCGCCAGTCGAGATCCTTGAGCATCCAGTTGAACGGGAACTCCTGAAGCACACGCGGCAGCAGGTTGTTCACCGTTCGGATTCGCTTCATCAGCCGGTCGAACCGGCGCTGCTTCTCGTCGTTCCAGTCGAACCGCATCTCGTCGCGGAACCGTTGCGGCAGGAAGCCCGCGGTGATCAGCAGGTTGAAGTCGTCCAGCCTGCGCTGCACCGATGCGGGGAGTCGCGCGCCACGAATCCGTCCCGCCGCGATCGGCCACAGGAAGTCGCGCACGGCGTCGTCGATGTGGGTCTTCTCGACCGACGTGTCCCAGTAACGGTCGAACGCGGCCTGGTCGGCGGGCCATTTCTCGCGCGGCACCTGCAGCATCGTGCCGAGCATGATGCCCTCCTGCCACAACCGCTCGGCCGCGTCGTCGTCGATCTCTCCGACGAACAGCTTGTAGACGTCGAGGACGCCCTTGTACATGCAGGCGCCGACCCACATCTGAAGGTCCGGGTCGAACGCGTTGTAGGACACCGGGCTCTCGTCGGTCGAGTACACCTGCGCGTGCGCCCCGTTGACGGCCCGCCGGTACGCGGCCTGTTGTTCGGGCGTGCCCTGCGCGGCGACCGCCAGGTAGGTGAAGGTGGTGCGGGCCCGCTTGATCGGGTGGCGGTCGATGCGACCGCTCTCGACCCGACTCTCGAGCACTCCGTACCCCACGCCGGGGCGGGCGAGTTGCATGATCACGTTCGCCGAGCCGGCCAGGAGGCCGACACCGAGCATTCCGCCGACAGCCTCCGCACGGGGCTTCGTACTGCGCCGACTCTGGAGGATCGCCATCGAACCGCCTGTCCTGAATCTGAGAACGCCTGTAGTCAGAAATACTGCCCCGGTGGGTTGACGAGTGTCAAGGTGGCAGGATTGCCGGCGTGGCCCAGATCCGCCCGTACCGCGGCGTTGAGGCGTCAGAGCGTATCGACCAGCGCCGACGTCGGCTGCTCGATGCCGGCTTGGACCTGCTGGGCGGCAGCGCGGAGACCGAGTTGACGGTGCGCGCCGTCTGCAGGCGGTCCGGCCTGACGGCCCGCTACTTCTATGAGAGCTTCACCGACAAGGACGAGTTCGTCGCAGCGGTGTTCGATGCCGCCGTCGGAGAACTCGCGACCTCCACCCAGGCCGCCGTCGCCACCTCGCCCCCGGCCGAGCAGAACAGGGCCGGTATGGCGAACCTGGTGCGGACCGTCAGCGCCGACGCGCGCATCGGCCGTGTGCTGTTCGACGTCCAGTTGTCCGACCCGGTGATCCTGCGCAAGCGTGGTGCGCTCGGCGACATCTTCGCCGTCCTGACTGGTCGGTATGTCGAATCGGTGCTTCATGGCGATGCCAACGACCGGGCCAGGACCACCGTCCGATTCATCGTCGGCGGCGTTGGTCAGACGCTGAGCGCATGGCTGGCAGGCGACATCGCGCTGAGCCAGGAGCAGCTGATCGACCAGTTGACCGCGATACTCGAGCGGTTCGGCGATCCCAAGCTGTTCGTCGACTAGCCCGCAGCCACCGGCGGACGGCGGTCAGCCGCGGTCCTGGGCTCGGTCTGCGCATCGGCTTCGGTGAATTCCTTGATCCAGCAAGCGAATTCGAGGGTGATTCCGTCAGGATCGTGAAAGTAGAAGGAGCGCACGTATACGCCGGGATGCACGGTCGCAGACACCTGCGCCGGACTCTCGTCGTGGTTCAGTACGGGTCCGACGCGCACCCCTTTGCCCTTCAGCCGTTGCCGATACTCGTCGAACTTCTCGGCAGGGACGTGGAAGGCGAGGTGGTTCATCGAACTGACCGAGCTGGTGATCGAACCGATGCCGGGAATCGCGGCAGGCGACGAGATGCCCGGAACCCGGTCGGCCGCCTCGGCGAACCAGAAGAACGCCACGCAGTCGCCGTTGCCCGCGTCGAAGAAGAAGTGCTGGCCCATGCCGCCGGGCAGATCGAGCGACTTGATCAGGGGCATCCCCAGCACACCTGAATAGAAGTCAACCGTCTTGGCCATGTCCGAGCAGACCAGCGCGACGTGGTTGATGCCGCCGAGCTGAAACTCGGAATTGCGATTGTCGGGCCTGATCATGTCGCGTCCCCTTGAAGCCATATACGCGAAACTCCTGCCAGGAGCGGGGACTGAATCTAACATCAGGTGCAGGTGGGAGCAATGACCGCAGTGTCCTGGGCGGAGGAGAACTGTGACGGTCAATCCGCGTGAAGTGCTGCCTGCGGTACGGGGGCGGCAGACGCAGGCGGCAGTCGATGCTGCCGTGGGAACGGTCGCTGCGCGATGAATCCAATCACAGTGCGCTGGCGCTGGTTTCGATGATGAACCAGTTCTGCTACCACCGGCTCTAAGACGAGGAGAGCGGACCGACATGACACGAACACCGTCATCGGGCACGCCGGGAGTGACCCGCGAGTTCATCGGACTGGACTCCCCCACCGCACGACGCGCCGGCTCCGGCGGGCACCCGTGCCAGGGCCTGTACCACCGCGGCGTGGGGCGCAAGCCGAAGGTCGCGATGATCGCGGCCCACTACCAGATCGACTTCTCCGAGCACTACCTCGCGGACTACATGGCCACCCGCGGAATCGGCTTCCTCGGCTGGAACACCCGCTTCCGGGGCTTCGAGAGCAGCTTCCTCCTCGACCACGCCCTCGTCGACATCGGCGTCGGCGTCCGGTGGTTACGCGAAGTTCAGGGTGTGGAACGTGTTGTGCTGCTGGGCAATTCCGGTGGCGGCTCGCTGATGGCGGCTTACCAGGCCCAGGCGCTCGATCCGCATGTCACACCGATGGAGGGCATGCGTCCCGCCGCCGGTCTCGACCAGTTGACCCCGGCCGACGGTTACATCGCCAGCGCCGCGCATCCGGGCCGCCCCGATGTCCTCACCGCATGGATGGACGCCTCGGTGACCGACGAGAACGACCCGCTCGCAACGGATCCCGACCTCGACCTGTTCGACCCGAAGAACGGGCCGCCGTTCAGCGAGGACTTCATCGCCCGGTACCGATCGGCTCAGGTCACCCGTAACAACGCGATCACCGACTGGGCGGAGCGCGAGCTGAAAAGAGTTCGCGCGGGGGGCTTCTCGGACCGTCCCTTCACCGTGCTGCGAACGTGGGCCGACCCCCGGATGGTCGATCCGACGCTCGAGCCGTCGAGGCGTCCCGCGAACATGTGCTACGTCGGCGAACCCGTGAAGGCCAACCGGTCTTCGCACGGAATCGCGGCCGCATCGACGCTTCGCAGCTGGCTCGGCATGTGGAGCCTGCGGCACGCGCAGACCCGCGCCGAGCCGCACCTGGCCCGCATCAAATGCCCGGCCCTGGTGATCAGCGCCGAGCAGGACACCGGTGTCTACCCCTCCGACGCCCAGCGCATCTTCGACGCCCTGGCCAGTAAGGACAAGAAGCAGTACGCCATCGACACCGACCACTACTTCACGACGCCCGGCGCACGCAGCGAGAAGGCCGACACCATTGCGAAGTGGATCGCCAAGCGCTGGCGCTGACCGACGCTCGACCCTGATGACCGTCGCCTGGTCGTCCGGGTAACCTCGTTCCCAACCGACCGGTTATTAGGGAAGGCGACCCGGCATGCCCATTGCAGTGAATTCCGAGCACAACGACCTGGCCGATTCGGTTCGGTCCTTCGTGGCGAAAGTGGCGCCGTCGGACGTTCTGCATGAGGCCCTCGAAACGCCGATCTCGAACCCGCCGCCGTATTGGCGGGCCGCCGCGGAACAGGGTTTGCACGGTGTTCACCTCTCCGAGTCCGTCGGCGGGCAGGGCTTCGGCATCCTCGAACTGGCGATCGTGCTCGCCGAGTTCGGCTACGGGGCGGTGCCCGGCCCGTTCGTGCCGTCGGCGATCGCCAGCGCGCTGATCGCCGCGCATGACCCCGAGAACGCACTGCTGAGCGACCTCGCCTCGGGCGAGGTGATCGCCGCGTACGCCATCGACTCCGGGCTGACCGCCACCCGCCACGGTGACGGTCTGATCATCCGAGGTGAGGTGCGCGCCGTGCCCGCGGCCGCGCAGGCGTCGGTGCTGGTATTGCCGGTGTCGATCGACAGCGGTGAGGAGTGGATGGTCCTCGACGCGGGCCAACTCGAGATCGAGCCCGTCGAGAGCATCGATCCGCTGCGCCCGCTCGCGCATGTCCGCGCGAACGCCGTCGAGGTCGGTGACGATCGGGTGCTGAGCAACCTGAGCCGCACGCTGGCCCGCGCGTTGATGTCGACGCTGTTGTCGGCAGAGGCGGTCGGGGTGTCGCGGTGGGCGGTCGACACCGCATCGGCCTACGCCAAGATCCGTGAGCAGTTCGGCAGGCCGATCGGCCAGTTCCAGGCCATCAAGCACAAGTGCGCCGAGATGATCGCCGACACCGAACGGGCCACCGCCGCGGTGTGGGACGCCGCGCGTGCGATCGACGAGTCGCGCGAAAACCCGGAGCAGGACACTGCTTTCGAGTTCGCGGCCGCGGTCGCTGCGACCCTCGCCCCTGTCGCGGCGCAGCGATGCACGCAGGACTGCATCCAGGTGCACGGCGGCATCGGCTTCACCTGGGAGCACGACACGAACGTCTACTACCGTCGCGCGCTCGTGCTGGCGGCCTGCTTCGGCCGCGCCGCCGACTACCCGCAGCAGGTCGTCGACGTGGCGACCACGACAGGTATGCGCAAGCTCAACATCGACCTCGATCCCGACACCGAGAAGCTGCGCGAGGAGATCCGCGCGGAGGTGGCCGCGCTCAAGGCACTCCCCAGCGGCGCTGAGCGCAACGCGGCGATCGCCGAAGGCGGTTGGGTGCAGCCGCACCTGCCCAAGCCGTGGGGACGCGCGTCCGACCCGGTCGAGCAGATCATCATCGCCCAGGAGTTCAGCAGCGGCCTCGTGAAGCGGCCTCAGATGGGCATCGCGGCGTGGATCATCCCGTCGATCGTGGCGTTCGGCACCGACGAACAGCAGCAGCGGTTCCTGCCGCCGACGTTCCGCGGCGAAATGATCTGGTGTCAGCTGTTTTCCGAGCCGGGCGCGGGTTCCGATCTGGCAAGCCTGTCCACCAAGGCCACCAAGGTCGACGGCGGCTGGCGCATCACCGGCCAGAAGATCTGGACCACCGCCGCGCAGTTCTCGCAGTGGGGCGCCCTGCTGGCGAGGACCGATCCCAGCGCGCCCAAGCACAACGGCATCACGTACTTCCTTCTCGACATGCGCAGCGAAGGTGTCGAGGTGAAGCCGCTGCGCGAGCTCACCGGAAACGCGATGTTCAACACCGTCTTCATCGACGACGTGTTCGTACCCGACGAGTACGTCCTCGGTGACGTCGACCGCGGCTGGGAGGTCAGCCGCAACACACTGACCGCCGAGCGCGTGTCGATCGGCAGCAGCGAGCCTCCCGGCATGGCGAGCCTCGACGGACTCGTGGAGTTCATCCGCGACGGTCAATTCGACCAGATCTCGCAGAACCGGGTCGGGCGCCTGATCGCCGAGGGCCACGCCGCCAAGATCCTCAACATGCGCTCGACGCTGTTGACGCTGGCGGGCGGCGACCCGATGCCCGCCGCCGCGATCAGCAAGCTGCTGTCGATGCGCACCGGCCAGGGCTATGCGGAATTCGCGTTGTCGTCGTTCGGCACCGACGGCGCGATCGGCGACCCGGAGACCGTCCAGGGCAAGTGGGCCGAGCACCTGCTCTACAGCCGCGCCACCACGATCTACGGCGGCACGACCGAGGTGCAGCTCAACATCATCGCCGAACGCCTGCTGGGCCTGCCCCGCGATCCGTAAGATCCCGCCTGCGGGAAGGGGATCGCCCACGACCACAGACGTCACGCTGCGCCAGCTGCGGTACTTCGCCGTGCTGGGCGAGGAGCTCAACTACCGTCGTGCCGCCGAGCGGCTGTTCATCACGCAGCCCGCGCTGTCGACGGCGATCAAGCAACTCGAGCACGGGCTCGGGGTCATGCTGTTCACCCGCAGCACCCGCGAAGTCGCGCTGACCGAGATCGGTGCCGCGTGGCTGCCCACGGTGCGCGACGCGCTGCACGGCATCGACTCCGCGGTCGACGATCTCATTGCGCTGTCCGCTCACTACCGCCGCATCCGTCTGGGCTACCTGATCGGCACGGGCGCCGACCTGCTGTTCCGCCTCGTCCGTCATTTCGAGGGCGCCCACCCCGAAATCAGCGTCCAGCCACGCGAATTCGACTTCTCCGACCCGACCGCAGGCCTCGCCGACGGCACCACCGAGGTGGCGCTGATCCGGCCGCCCGTCGACCTTCCCGAGCATCGGATGTTCATCCTGGACTCCGAGAGCTGGGTGGCCTGCCTGCCCAGGGACCATCCCCTGGCCCAGCGGTCGGAGTTGACGATCGGCGAACTGCTCGACGAACCCATCGTGGTGGCGCCGAGCACCGCGGGCCGCTGGCGGGACTACTGGATGGCGATGGACGCCCGGAACGGGAAGCCGCCGACGATCGCCGCGGTCGCGGCCACCTATGAAGAGGAGACGACGACGATCGCGCGCGGGCTCGGCATCAGCTTCACCAGCGAGGCCAGCGCACGGCTCTACGACAGGCAGGGCATCGCCTATGTGCCGATCACCGACCGGCCACGCAACTACACGGCGCTGGCCTGGCACCCGGCCGGGTTGTCGCACGAGGCCGCCGAACTCGTCCGCCACGTCCGTGAGGAGTGGAGCTTCGGCGAGGGACAGGCCATCGAACGGCCCGCGACTTATTACTGAACAGATTGATAAACGCGGGTTATCAGTAGATCAGATTTCGGAACTTCCGCTTGGCAGGTCAACGCGGTTTTCTTGGATCACCGATGACCTCACCTCGCGGGAGAAACCATGACAGATATTGCGTCCCCCGACGCGAAGACTCCTGAGCCCCTCAACACCGAGGACGCCAAGCTCGAGCAGTTCGGCTACACCCAGAAACTCGACCGCTCCGTCGGCAAGCTGGCGTCGTTCGCGCTGGGCTTCGCCACCATCAGCGCCACCACCGCGGTGTTCACCGGGTTCGGTGCGGGCTACTTCACCGCAGGCGGTCCGTTCGTGTGGACGCTGCTGCTGGCCGCCGCAGTGTTCCTGATCTGGACGTTCATCGCGGCCGACCTCACCGCGAAGATCCCGTTGGCCGGTTACGCCTACCAGTGGACCAGCCGCATCCACGGCTCGATGATGGCCTGGTTCACCGGCATCCTCGCGCTGGCGGGGTGGGTCTGCGGGATGACCGGTGTCGGCTTCATCCTGTCCGGTTATCTCGGCAGCTTGTTCGGCTGGAACATGAGCCAGACCGCTCAGATCCTGGTCGCCATCGGCGTGATGGCGGTCTGCATGCTCGTCAACTTGTACGGCGTGCGGTTCGCGACGATGGTCAACAACATCGGCGTGAGCCTCGAACTCGTCGTCACGGTCGGCGCAACCTTGCTGGTCGCGATCATCGCGTTCTCATCCCCCGCGAACCATCAGCCGGTCTCGGTGTTGTTCACCGGCGGCACCGCCGACGAGCACAGCGCCTACATCCTGGCGTGGCTGGCCGCCTCGCTCGGACCGTTCTTCGGGCTGATCGGAGTCGAGGCCAGCGCCGACATCGCCGAGGAGACCGTCAACGCCCGCCGCGTCATTCCGCGCACGATGTTCTATGCGCTCACCGCGTCGATCGTCATCGAGTTCCTCATGTACGTCGTTTACGTGCTGGCGATCAAGGACGCAGGCGCGGTGGAGGCGGCCTCGGCGGCTCCCATCGAGGAGATCATCAGCCAGCAGGCAGGGCCCGTCGTCGCGCAGATCGTCGTCGCCGTCGCGCTGACCAACGTGATGGCCTGCATCCTGGCCAACATCCTGGTGGCCACCCGGCTGACCTATTCGATGGCTCGCGACAACATGCTGCCGCTGTCCCACATCTGGCGCCATGTGTCGCCCTCCAACCGCACGCCCACCTATGCGGTGCTGGGGCTGTTCGGCCTGTCGACGCTTCTGCTGCTGTCGGCACTGATCAGCGAGAAGGCGTTCTTCCTCATCATCGGGCTGTCGTCGCTCGCAGTGTGCTCGATGTACTTCCTGCAGACCGTCGCCGTGCTCATCGCCAACCGCCGAGGCACCATCCCCGCGCCGGAGCCGGGCACGTTCGACCTCGGCCGGTTCCGTGTGCCGGTCGCGGTCATCGCGCTCATCGCATTCGCAGCGGTGTGCTCCGCGCTGATCTTCCTGCCGCAGTTCAAGAACAACGGCTTCGTGTTCCTCGGCCTCCTTGTGCTGGCGGCCCTGTGGGCGGCGACCGGACTGCGCAAGCGTCTGGCCACCGGCGACGCCGGACCGGACTACGCCAAGACCCACCTGAACTGAATCACCGGAAAGGACAACATATCTCATGACCATCACCGCTGCTACAACACACTCCTCGCGCGAGCACTCGTCGGCCGGAACAAGTAACCTCGTCGCCGTCGAACCCGGTGCCATCCGGGAGGACACTCCGCCCGGCTCGGTGATCCAGTACAGCGACTACGAACTCGACGAGTCCAGCCCGTACGCGGGCGGGGCCGCGTGGATCGAAGGCGAGTTCATCCCGGCCGAGGATGCGAAGATCTCGATCTTCGACACCGGCTTCGGCCACTCGGACCTGACCTACACCGTCGCACATGTGTGGCACGGCAACGTGTTTCGGCTCGGCGATCACCTCGACCGGCTGCTCGACGGAGCCCGCAAGCTGCGTCTGGACGCAGGCATGTCGAAGGACGAACTGGCCGACATCACCAAGAAGTGCATCTCGCTGTCGCAGCTGCGCGAGTCGTTCGTCAACCTCACGGTCACCCGCGGATACGGAAAACGCAAGGGCGAGAAGGACTTGTCCAAACTCACCCACCAGGTGTACATCTACGCGATCCCGTACCTGTGGGCGTTCCCGCCCAACGAGCAGATCTTCGGCACCACGGCGATCGTTCCGCGCCATGTGCGGCGGGCCGGCCGCAACACCGTCGACCCCACCATCAAGAACTACCAGTGGGGGGATCTCACCGCGGCCAGCTTCGAGGCCAAGGATCGTGGGGCGCGCACGGCGATCCTGATGGACTCGGACAACTGCGTCGCCGAGGGACCCGGATTCAACGTGGTGATCGTCAAGGACGGCAAGCTGGCGTCACCGTCGCGCAACGCGCTGCCCGGCATCACCCGCAAGACCGTGTTCGAGATCGCCGACGCGATGGGGATCGAGGCCACGCTGCGCGACGTCACCAGCCACGAGCTCTATGACGCCGACGAGCTGATGGCGGTGACCACGGCGGGCGGTGTGACGCCGATCAATTCGCTCGATGGTGAGCCGATCGGCAACGGCGAACCCGGCCCCCTGACCGTGAAGATCCGCGACCGGTTCTGGGCGTTGATGGACGAGCCGTCACCGCTGATCGAGGCCATCGAGTACTGACGGCGGATTTCGCGCTTCCGCGTGTGATCTTGGGGCTACCCTCGAAATAGCGGGTTCCTCGACGGTGTTGGTGGTGATGAGATGACGACCATCCGACAACGCGCACTGCGCCTCCTGCTGGGCGGCGCTGCCGCGGCCGCATTCCTGATCGCGGCTCCGGCCGTCGTCGACGAGACCGCTCCGCGAGCGTCGGCTCAGCCCTGCGTCAACGGCGTGATCCCGTGGAATCCGTTTGTGGTCAACTGCAATCTCCCGCCGCGCGGCCCGCGGGTGCGGGGCGCTGCGCCCGACGCGGGTGCGATCATCGCGTGCCGAGACCGCCCGGGTTGCCTCTCCTGGTACGTCAACGGGCCCTGGTAGTTTCTCCGCCCCAGTCCAGGGAACCCGCCTGTCATGAGCGACGCCCGAGATGTGGAGAAGCGCTGGCGTGATCCCACGACGCTGCGACAGGCCGTCGCCTACGGCGTCACGGTCATCGCCGTCGCGGCCATCGCATTCGTGGTCTTCGCCGTGGTCGACAAAGGATCTGTCCTGCTTGCCTCCGCCGTTCCCGCGATCCTGTTCATCGGTGGTGTCGGCGCGTTGGTGCGGGCCTATCGGGCGTGGCGCGTGGGCGGGACCTGGCCCATCTGGCAGGGCGCAGGGTGGTTTCTGCTGACCTTCATGCTGGTCTGCCTGTCGATCCCATGGTCGGCTGCCATGTACGAGCGCTGAGCGTTACTCCACGTCCATGTCGCGCAACTCGCGCTTGAGGATCTTGCCGGTCGGGTTGCGCGGCAACTCGTCGAGGAAGACGACCTCGCGGGGAACCTTGTAGCGGGCCAGGTTGTCGCGCACGTAGGCCTTGATGGCGTCCTCGTCGACGCTGGCGCCGTCGGTCTTCACCACGAACGCGCGCAGCCGGTGGCCCCATTCCTTGTCCTCGACACCGAGCGCGGTGGCCTCCACCACCTCGGGATGGCCGCTGATGAGGTCCTCGACCTCGGCTGGGAACACGTTCTCACCGCCGGAGACGATCATCTCGTCGTCGCGGCCGCTGACGTAGAGCAGGTCGTGCTCGTCGAAATAGCCGACGTCGCCCGAGGACATCAACCCGTCGATGATCTGCTTGTGGCCGCCGCCGGTGTAACCCTCGAACGGGAAGGTGTTGCCGACGAAGATCCGGCCGACCTCACCCTGGGGCAGCTCGTTGCCGTTGTCGTCGAGGATCTTGACCTTCACACCCTTGACGAGCGGCCCGACCGTCGCCGGATTGATCGACAGATCCTTCGGCCGGGCGATGGTCGCGAACGCGATCTCGGTCGACCCGTACATGTTGTAGATGACCGGCCCGAGGTCCTTGAGCGCCCGCTGCGCCAACTCGGCGCCCAACTGCGACCCCGACACGAACACGATCTTCAGCGACGACAGGTCGGGCTTCTTGTCCGTCTTCTCCAGCTCGTCAAGGATGCGCGACAGCATGACCGGCACGACGACCATCGCCGTCGCCTTGTTCTTCTCGATGTCGGCGAGCACAGTCGGCGGCTTGAAGCGCCTCCGCAGCACCAGGGTCGAGCCCAGCATCATCGCGATGGTGGCGTGCAGGAAGCCGAGCGCGTGGAACATCGGCGCGGGCAGCGACGTCACTTCCCGTGCCTTGAACGGCACGTGGGACAGGATGCCGCCGATCGGCGCCAACGTCGGCGGGGTGCTGCGGTTGGCGCCCTTGGGCGTTCCCGTGGTGCCGCTCGTCAGGATGATGATCGACGAGTGCTTGGTCGCCTTCGGCGCAGGCTTGTTGCTGCTGCGCGCGACGAGGTCGGCCAGCGTCTCGTCGGTGCTGCCCGACGGCTCGTCCTTGTCGGGGTTGGTGCCGAGCGCGCGCAGCTTGCCCTGCGACGGCTCGGCCTGTGACACCGCCCCGGTGTACTCGTCGTCGTAGATGATGACCTTCGCGCCCTCGCGCTCGGAGACCTCTTTGATCTGCGGGCCGGAGAACTCACTGTTGAGCAGGATGATGCGGGCGCCTGTCCGCGCGGCCCCGTAGACCGCGATCAGGAACCAACGGTGGTTGCGCGCCAGGATCGCCACGCCGTCGCCGCCCTTGACGCCCATCGCGAGCAGTCCGTTGGCGACCGCGTGCGCGGCGTCGTCCAACTCCTTGAACGTGATCTCGCCGTCGTCGTCGACGGCGGCGACGCGGTCGGGGGTGCGGCGGGCGTTGAGGGCCGGGATCATGCCGAACTCGCCCCAGCGCCTGATGTCGGCGAAGAACGCGGCGATGTCCTGCGGTGGCTCCAGCCTCAACGCGCCCGCCTCGAACATCTTGCGGGCGTAGTGCAACTCGGCTGCACCGCGTTCCACATACTGCTGGGCCTTGGCCGCTGCCTGGAGGGGAAGATCGGTGAGCTTCGGCATCACACCACAATATGTGACGCTCGTCGCAACGCGGCCGGAACGTGGTGCGTAACTACCATGGGCAAGATGGCCGCCAGCTCGTCCTCGAAGGATGCGTTCCTCGAGGTCGACGGCGAGCAGGTGCCGATCACCAACCCCGACAAGGTGGTGTTTCCCGACCTGGGCGTCACGAAGCTCGACCTGATCTCCTACTACCTCGCGGTCGCTCCCGGCGCCCTGCGGGGTGTGGCGGACCGGCCGATGATCCTCAAGCGGTTCGTCAAAGGCATCACCGAAGAGGCCGTCTTCCAGAAGCGGGCGCCCGAGAAGAACCGTCCCGACTACGTCGATGTCGCCGAGCTGAAATACGCGTCGGGCACCTCGGCGAAGGAGGCCGTGCTGCACGACGCCGCCGGCCTCGTGTGGGCGGTCAACCTCGGCTGCGTCGACCTCAATCCCCATCCCGTGCGCGCCGACGACCTTGCGCATCCCGACGAGTTGCGCGTCGACCTCGACCCGATGCCAGGGGTCGACTGGCGCCAGATCATCCACGTTGCGCTCGTCGCCCGCGACGTGCTCATCGACCATGGCCTGACGCCGTGGCCGAAGACATCGGGTTCACGCGGCTTCCACATCTATGCGCGCATCGAGCGCCGGTGGCCGTTCAAGTTCGTCAGGCTCGCCGCGCAGGCCGTCGCCCGGGAGGTCGAGCGTCGCGCGCCTGATCACGCGACCGCGCGATGGTGGAAGGAAGAACGCGAAGGCGTGTTCGTCGACTTCAACCAGAACGCGTTCGACCGCACGGTCGCGTCCGCCTACTCGGTGCGGGCCACGCCCGACGCCAGGGTCTCCACACCGCTGGTGTGGGACGAGGTCGCCGACTGCCGGCCGGAGAACTTCACCATCGCGACGGTGCCGCAGCGCTTTGCCGAGCGCGGCGATCCGTGGGAGGGGATCGACGACGCCGCAGGCAGTCTCGACGCCCTGCTCGACCTCGCCGACCGGCTGGGCCCGGCGGAGAAGGCGCCGAGGGGCGCGAAGAAAGGCGAGGGAGGCCGGGTCTCCTCGAAGCCGCTGATCGAGGTGGCCCGCACGAAGACCAAGGACGAGGCGTTGGCCGCACTTGATGTCTGGCGTGAGAAATATGAGGAAGTGGCTAAGAAACTTAAGCCCGCAGACGTGTTACTGGACGGTATGCGCGGCCCGAGCTCGATCTGGTACCGCGTCCGGATCAATCTTCAACACGTGCCAAAAGACCAGCGTCCACCACAGGAAGCGCTGCTCGCGGACTACAGCCCGTGGGAGAACTACTCCGGCGCACAGTTCCGCAGACCGTCGAGTTGACACCGCGAAAAACGGTTCTTAGCAAAGTATTACCGGACGCTCCCCAATGCCTTAGATCAGCGGCCTAGCTTTTAAGTCATGTACGGAAACCAAGCAGTCGATTGCAACGGCGCGCAGATGCGCGCGCTGTGTCGTCAGCTGGCGACCGTTGTGACGGTGAGCGGTGACATCGACGAGACCAATGTCGATCGCATCGGCGCCTACGCACGGCGCTTCATCCTGACGGAGAAGCCTTTCGTGTTCGACCTGACCGGCGTGAGTTCGTTCTCGCCTGACTGCATTTCGCTGCTCCACGACATCGACGAGAACTGTGAGCTCGCCGGTGTCGAGTGGGCAGTCGTTGCCAGCCAGCCCGTGGTTCGCACACTGCGGCTGTTCGGCGAAGGCGAGACGTTCCCCATCGTGGGCTCGGTCGCCGAAGCGCTCCATGAATTCGCCACGAGCATGGGCGAACGCCGCCGTTTGCTCCCCCTGCTCACCAAGACCGCCTAGGAAAAGAGCGATCACGTGCTAATCGATCTCCGCTGGTTGACCCGCCTGCTGCATGGCAGGCACGCCACCCCCCGCACCGCTGCTGCCCGCTAGTCCGTTCGGGCGTTGCTCGGCGAGCTGATACCGCTCGCCCTCGTTGTCGCACTGTCGCCGGTATCGATCATTCCGGCGGTCGTGCTCGTTCTCCATACCGATCGTCCCAAGCCCACAGGCCTGGCCTACATGGCCGGCTGGCTCATCGGTCTCGCCGCGCTGACGGCCCTCTTCGTCGCGGTGCCGCATCTGGTCGACGGGCTCGATGAGTCTCCGCCGTGGATGCCATGGGTCCGCACCGGAATCGGCGTCCTCCTCGTCGTCGCAGCCGTCGGCCGGTGGGCGACCCGGACCCGGACCACCCAGCCGCCCGCGTTCCTCGAACGGCTCAGCCGCGTCACGCCCGTCGGCGCCGCGGGCATCGGCTTCGGGCTCGTCGTGGCCAACCCGAAAGTTCTCGTGATGAACGGCGCGGCGGGTCTGATCATCGGCACCACCGCCACGGGTCCCGGCGTGTGGGCGGCCGTCGCGCTCTACACGGTTCTGGCAGGTTCGACGGTGATCGCGCCGATCCTCGCCTACGTGGTGGCCGGCGACCGCGTCGACGATCAGCTGATGCGGGCGAGAGGCTGGATGCAGCGCGAGCATGCCACGCTGACGGCGGTCATCCTGCTCGTCGTCGGAGTTCTCCTGGCCTACACCGGAATTCGCGCGCTCTAGCGGTCCGGGGACCAGTAGGCCAGCATCTCCGAGAACGTCTCGAACGCCGCTCCGGACACGCCGTACGTCGCTTCGAAGTGAACGCTCAGCGGGAACCCAAGGTCGACGACTCCGTCGATGACCCGCTTGTAGAGATCGACCATCAGCGCACGCTTGTCCGCGGGATCACGGCTGGCCAGCGACCGCACGAAGTCCTGCTCCCGCGCGACGGCCTGGTTGCCCGGGTCCTGGATCAACCAGTCGATCAGGCCGACCCGGGTCTCGACCTTGGGCACGAAGCCGAAGGACAGCAGGATCTCGGGGCGGTGGTCGGTGTTCTTCGCGAAATCGGACAGGAAGCCGACGATCGCGTCGGAGTACAGCAGCTGCGTCAGACCGAAGTTGGCGCCCTGGTTGCACTTGAAGTCGAACCGGCCGGCCTCGCCTTCGCGGGTCGGGATCAGGATCGCGCCGCGGTTGGGCACGGTCTTGTCGTAGATCGACAACGCGTCCGTCGGCGCGACACCGGACCCTTCGCCGTCGTTCATCGTGCGGGGGACACCGACGAAGACGATGCCTTCGAAGCCGGCGTCACCGAGGGTGGTCAGCCGCTCGCCGAGCGCGGCCTCGTCCATGAACGGCGTCACCTGCGTGCACAGCCCGTGCAAGTCGGGCAGTTCGGGCTTGATGAGCGACCAGTAGTCGAGGACGTCGAGCTTGGGCAGCATCGGCACGGGCCGGTCGTCGTCCTCGGGGATCATGCCCGGGATCATCACGTGCTTGATCCGGCCCGCGAGGCCCGACTCCGCGGAGATCCGGGCGACTTTGCGCGCCTCTTCCACCGCATACTCCTGCCCGCGTTCCACATTGGGCGGCACGAGTTCGAGCGCGATGGTGTTGAGGGTCACGGCGTTGCTCCTGATCAAGACGACCGACCCACGATACAGAGGTCGCCTGGGTAGTCAGAAATCGTGAAATTGACGCTAGAGCCCGCGGCGCGCGGCGCGGACCGCCGCGACGGTGCTGTCGTCCCCGGTGAACTCGACCTCGGCGGCGTCGCGGCCGGACAGGAAAAGCAGCAGTTCAGGCGGTGCGCCGGTGATCACGCACGGCTCCCCGCTCCCGATCGACGCGAGCGTCGTGCCGTCGGTGTCGCGCAGCGTCACCGCCGCGGGCGCCTTGCCGAGCGACATGCGGATCGCGAGGCGGATCTGTTTGCGCAGCGCCGCCGCCAAGTCGGCGTCGAGCTTCCTCGGCTGCCAGCCGGTGCCCGCGCGGCGGACGTCTTCGTGGTGGATGAACATCTCGGTGGTGTTGACCACGGGGTCGAGCAGCTTGAGCGGCGAGTACAGCGGCGGCCCCGACGCGACAAGCGTCAGCAGTTCGGGCCACTGGGTGCGGTCGGAGAGCTCACGCTGCTTGCGCGCGGTATAGCCCGCCAGCCTGGAGATGAGAATGCCGGCGGCCGCGTCGGGGCGGCGCTCACGCAGGATGAGATGCGCGGCGAGGTCACGGGTGGTCCAGTCGCCGCACAGTGTCGGGGCATCGGGGCCGGCGGCCCGCATGGTGTCGACGAGGGCGGCGCGTTCGCGGGCTGCTGCTGACATACCTCGAACATGCCAGATCAGCGAGCAGCCGCCACCATCTGTGCCTTGACCTCCGCCTCCACGGTCTTCACCGTTGCCGCGAATCGCTCGACCAGTTCGTCGAGGTCGCGGTCGGTAGCGACGAATGCGGGCGCCAGAAGGGTCTGATCCCCCGCGAACCCGTCGTTGGTTGGCTGCGTCGAGTAGACGAGCAGCAGTCGGCGAAGGGCCTCGTTGTCGATCCGCCGCGCGACCCCGAGCGCTGGGTCGAGCAGCGACGCGCCGTCGGCGGGGTCCACGTAGCTGACACCGAGCAGGAAGCCTCTGCCCCGGACCTCTCGCACGAGTTCGCATCCGTCGAGCGCGGCCCGTAAGTCGTCGAGCAGCCGCGGTCCCCGTTCCCGGACGGCGTCGACGAGGCCCGTGCTCTTCAGATGGGCGATGACGGCCGACCCCACCGCGCACGACAGGGGCGCGCCGTCCCACGTGTGCCCCGGTTCGAAGGACCGCGACCCGTCGGCGACCGCCTGATAGACGTGCTCCCTCACGAGCATGGCGCCGACCGGGAAGAAGCCCGCGCCCAAACCCTTTGCGGTGGTGATGATGTCGGGGGTCAGCGGCATCTGGTCGGCAGCGAACCAGGATCCCGTCCGCCCAAGGCCGGTCACGACCTCGTCGAACCACACCAGGAAGCCGTGCTGGCGCCTTCGTTCATCGAGCCCGCGCCAAAATGCCTCCGGCGGAGAGTATCCCGGCAGCGACGCGGCGCTCACCGGCTCGATCAGGAACGCCGCGACCCGGTCGCCCACCTCAGCGAGGATGTCGTCGAGCGCGCGGAGTGCCTGCTCCCCGGACGGGTCGAACAACCATGTCGACGGCGGGATGTGCGGCTGCTGCTGAATGTACGGCTGATACGGCGCCTGAAGGCCGGGCCGGCCGGTGAGGCCGAACGTCGCGATGCTCGCACCGTGATAGGCCTGCGCGGGCGACACGACGAGATGCCGCTTCTCCTGCCCCCGCTCGACGTGATAGCTGCGCGCCATGCGCAGCGCGAGTTCGTTGGCCTCGGTTCCGCCTGAGACGAAGTGCGCACGGGTGAACCCCTTCGGCGCGACGTCGATCAGTTCGCTGGCGAGCTTCTCCTGGGCCGGCGTCGTCGCGTGCACGTTGTACAGAAACGAGATGGCCCGGGTCTGGTCGACGACGGCCTCGAGTATCCCGGGAACCGCGCCGTGCCCGAGGCTGGTCACCATCGCGCCACCGGAGACGCCGTCGAGGTATGCGTGACCGCCTTCGTCGTAGAGCCAGACGCCCTCGCCGCGGGATATGAGCGGATACGGGCGATCCAGTTCGCGCACGAACACGTTGGTCTCGCCGGAGGTCACGAATGCTCTGTCCGCCATGACGCGTCCCTCTTTCCGTCAATGGACCTGTCTTAGGTCTTTTTTACTCGCGCCAGTGCGGCCCGTCAAGTAGTTTGGACCTGTATCGAGTCCAAAAGGAGTTGCGATGTCATTCTGCACCGCCGACGGCGAGTTGATCGGATACACCGACACATGGTCTGCGGCGCCGGGCGAAGCTCTCTCACTTCATGTCTCGGCTACCGGGGCAAGCGTGGACATCGATGTCGTCAAGCTCCGGCACGGCGATCCCAACCCCGACGGCCCCGGGCTGTTGGTCGACGCCGTGGAAACCGACGTCAGCGGCACCTACCCGGTCTCCCCGCATACGATCGCCGCGGGTTCTCACGCGGTACTCGCCGAGGCTCCGCCGGCCCGGCTGATGTCGATATGGGTGTGGACCCTTCTGCCCGCCGCAGGCCACCAGCAGACGCTTCTCTCGCGCGGCGACATGCGGCTCTACCTCGACGACGTCGGCGTGCCGGTGGTCGAGGCAGGCGGTGAGACACGCACACTCTCAGCTCAGCCGTTGCCCCGGGGACAGTGGCGGCATCTCGAGGTCGAACTCGACGGTGAGCAGGCAGGCGGTCCCGTGGTGCTCGCGGCGACGCGCACAGCCGATGGCACCTACCGCGATCACTTCAACGGCCGCATCGAAGAACTGCGACTCGACGACCGAACCTACGACGTCCGCGAACTCGATCTCGTCAACGGGCCGACCGTCGCCGTCACCGGCAGGCACTGGGACGACGACACCACGGACTTCCGCGGAGCGCCGGAGCAGTATGCGGCGGTGCACTTCCACTCCGACGATCTCGACGACGCCTGCTGGCCGGTCACCGCCACGTGGGTCGTCCCCGACGCATTCCCCACCGGCATCTACGCGTTCCGCGTCCGGTCGGGTGAGCTCACCGACCACGTACCGTTCGTCGTCACTCCCCCACCCGGCACGGCAAGCGCCGAGATCGCCTTCCTGCTACCGACTCTCACATATCTCGCCTACTCGAACGAGCGGCTGATAGCGGCGGGCGAAGGCATGGTGCCGACTGCAGCCGACACACGGCCCGCCGACGCCGATCGCTGGCTTGCGCAACACCCCGAGGCGGGGTCGTCGGTGTATGACAGACACCCGGACGGTACGGGAGTGTGCCTGGTGTCGATGCGAAGGCCCATCCCCAACCTGAGGCCCGACTTCGTGTGGTGGAACACCGACTCACCCGAGCGGTTCGGAGCCGACCTGTACATCGCCCACTTCCTCGATGAGCGCGGTGCGGCATGGGACGCGCTGACCGACCACGAGCTGCACGCCCAAGGCGTCGACCTGCTTGCGCGGTACCGGGTCGTGCTCACCGGGACCCACCCTGAATATTGCTCGCGGGCAATGCTTGTCGCCATCCAGGCTTATCTGGAAGGCGGCGGCCGCATGCTCTACCTCGGCGGCAACGGCTTCTACTGGGTGACGTCGGTCGACCCCGACCGTCCCTACCGCGCCGAGGTGCGAAGGGGTATCAACGGCACGAGGGCGTGGTCGTCGCGGCCAGGAGAACTACGCCACCAGACCACCGGCGAGCAGGGCGGACTCTGGCGTTACCGCGACCGGTCCCCCAACAAGCTGGTCGGCGTCGGGTTCGCCGCGCAGGCCGATTCCACCGAGAAGGCTCCCGGCTATCGCAGGACAGCGGCCGGCATGCGCGACGAGCACTCGTGGATCTTCGACGGTGTGTCGAACGACGAGGTGCTCGGTGACTACGGGCTCTACCTCGGTGGTGCGGCGGGCTACGAAATCGACAGGTACGACACTGAACTCGGTTCACCCGACGATGCCGTCGTGCTGATGACCTCGGCAGGTATGCACAGCGACGCCTACCTGCGAGTCGTCGAGGACACCGAGGTGACGATCGCCGATGTCACCGGCTCGCGCAGCCCCGACGTCCGGTCGGACGTCGTGTTGCACCGCTATCCCGGCGGCGGTGCGGTCTTCAGCGTCGGCTCCTGCTCGTGGGCGGGAAGCCTGTCCCACAATGGGTTTGACAACGACATCTACCGCATCACCGACAACGTGCTGTCAGCGTTCACGTCCTGATCGGACAGCTCGGGTGGCGGCCTGCGGAATCCGCGGGTGAGCACCGCGAGGTAGACGACGCCGAGCGCGAGCCAGATGCAGCCCATCAGTTGGGCCGTGCTGTCGAGTGCGAACAGCAGGAAGATGTCGATGATCGCACCGAGCAGCGGCGACACGACGAAGACTAGCGGGTTCAGCTTCTGCTCGGATCTGTGCCGGATGAAGTACGCGATGACCGACACATTCACCATCGTGAAGCCGAGGAAGGCGCCGAAGTTGATGAACGACGTGGACACCGCGAGGGTGAGCCAGATTGCGCCGAGACCGACGACGCCGCACAGCAGGATGCCGTTCACCGGCGTGAGGAAGCGGTCGGAGAGCTTGGCGAAGAACGTGCGCGGAAAGACCCCGTCGCGGCCCATCGCGTACATCAGCCGAGCGGAACTGGCCTGTGCCGCGATACCCGCGGTGAACTGCTGACATACCAGTGCCGCGAGGAATACGGCGGCGAAGATGTTGCCGCCGACCGTCTTCGCGATATCGGATGCAATCGAGTCGGATAGGTCGCCGCCAGGCGCGACGAGCGACAGCAGGTAGAGGGTGACGATGAAGACCACACCGCCGATCACGGCAACGAGGACGAGACCGAGCGGGATGTTGCGCTTGGCATCTTTGGTCTCCTCGCTCAGGGTGGTGACCGCGTCGAAGCCGAGAAACAGGTAGGCGGCGACGGCGGCACCGGTTGCGATCGGCCCCAGTGAGTTCGCGACGCCGGTGAAGGGTTCGAGCGAGAACAGAGCCGACGGCCCGTCGTTGCCCCAGATGTGGCCGACGGTGAGGGCGATGTAGAACACCAGGACGAGCACCTCGAACATGACGAACAGGAAGTTGGCTCTGTCGGCGACCTTGATGCCGAGGATGTTGATGATCGTCGTCACGGCCACGAGTGCGATCACCCAGACCGCCTTCGGCACGGCGGGAAACTCGGCGGCCAGGTACGCGACACCGACCAGCCAGATCACGAGCGGGATGAACAGGTAATCCAGCAGGATCGCCCAGCCCACGAGGAATCCCGTTCGGGGGCCGATCGATTTCCTGGCGTAGGTGTAGGCGCTGCCGGACGCCGGGTGCAGCCGTGCCATCGTCCCGTAACTGAACGCGGTGAACAGGATGGCAATGGTGGCGAGGACCATCGCCGCCGCGCTCGCACCCTGACTCTGGGTCGCGATGACACCGAAGATCCCGATGCCGATCAGCGGACCCATGTAGGCGAGTCCGAACAGCACGATCGACCGCAGCCCGATGGTCGGCTGCAGGTGCGGAGTTCCCACGGAGTTCGACATTACGATATTGGACCTCTCATGGGTCCACAAGTCAATAGCGTTGGCTCAGCGTCGGGACAAGCTCTTCAGCAGCGAGCGGATACTCTGCTCCGCATGGGCGATGTGGCTCTGCATCAGTTCTCGCGCCGCATCGCCGTCCTTCTCGCTCAGCGCATCGAAGATCCCTCGGTGTTCTTCGACCGACAGCTCGTGCCATACCCTGGTGTCAGGGAGGAGCTGCAACGCGGGGTTCAGCTCGAGGCGGACGCGCTCGAGCGCTTCGAGGACGAACTGATTACCGGTGGCTTCTGCGATGGCGAGGTGAAAAGCGGTGTCCCACCGCATGAACTCGGCGTCGTCGCCA
>DATEIG010000168.1:0-2381 GCA_035279185.1 Mycobacterium sp. | reverse complement strand
GCGCTGTCCGACAACGACTTTCCAGCCGTGTTGATGCCGATGACGTCGGAGTTCATGTTGATCAGCGGACCGCCCGAGTTGCCGTGGTTGATCGACGCGTCGGTTTGCACACCGTCGATCACGGTGTCGGTGTCCGACCCGTCACCCGACAGCGGCACCGGCCGGTGCAGGGCGCTGATGATGCCGTGGGTGACAGTGCTGCGCAGGCCGAGCGGGGCGCCCGCGGCGATGACCTCGTCGCCGACATGCAGCTTGTCGGAGTCGCCGAGCCGGGCGACGCTGAGGTTGTCGACGTTGTCGACCTTGAGGACCGCCAGGTCGGTCTTCGGGTCGCGGCCGACGAGGTTGGCTGGCACGTCCTTGCCGTCGTTGAACACCACCGACAGTTTGTACTGGCTGGGATTGGTTGCCGCTTCGGAGATCACGTGGTTGTTGGTGACGACGTAGCCGCGGCCGTCGATCACGACACCGGACCCTTGAGCGCCTTCGTTGTCACCGACCGCCTCGATGGTGACGACGGAATCCGCTACGGCCGAAGCGACTTTCGCGAACTGACCTTCGGGCTGCTCCGAACTGGCGTCGGTGTTGAGCGTCACCTTCGACGTGGTGAACGCCTGCACGACCTCCGCGGTCTTGCGGCCCACCCAACCGCCGGCGAATCCGATCACCAGCGCGACGATGGCCAGCACGGCCAGCGCCACGTAGGACACGCGGCCGCCGAAGAGCACGTCGCGCACGCCCAGCTTGCCGACGTTCGCGGGGGCCGGGGCGGGCGGCGGTGCCGTCACGGCGGGCGTGCCGAGCGCGGCAGCGGCGTTGGGGTCGCGCCACGGATCGTCGGGCTCGTGCGGCTTCTCCCTGTCCCGTTCGGCCTCGAGCGCGCCGATGTCAGCCGGATGGCGCTGCAGCGAGTCGCCCCTGCCGTTGGGACGGCCGAAGGCCTCCTGGAGGACGGGGTCGGGCGCCTGGTTGGTGGGTGTGAACTCGCCCTGGTCGCGGTGTTTCCCGTTGCCGAGGAAGGACCCGTTCACACCCTCGGGCCTGCCGAACGCCCTGCTGGTGGTCGGGTCGACGGGCGGCCGCGAAACAGGGCGCGGCGGGACGCGGTGGCTGCCTTCGGTCTGGTCCTGCTTGGTCACCGGAGATATCGCTCTCTTTTTGGTCGCCGCTGTTCGCCGGCGCACGCCGATGCTTTGTTGAAGTCCAGACTACCGGCGCTTGCGCCGACCGCGGATCGTGTCGTCAGCAAACTGATTACGGTCATCGGTTGCGGGCTGAATATGTGCGCTGTCCTGCGGGATTTGCGAGAGCAGGCCCAGCAGCGAATTCGGGATGGCAATGGGGCGCGAATCACGCAGTGCGGCACGCGCCTGACGTTGGGCCTCGACCTCGCCTGCGCATTCCGGACACAGCGACAGGTGATGAGCGGCGCGCAGGTGCGCGGTCATCCGCAACTCACCGTCGACGAACGCGGCGATGGCTTCGGTGGACAGGTGCTCGGTGGAGCCGAACTGACGCGGGCCCACCGGCGCATCGCTCTGCGAAGCGAACTGGGTGGGCAGCCAGGAGAACGCACGACGAAACACATGCCCCGGGTCCGCCATCACCCCGCTCCTCTCGGACCATCACCTTCGCGATAGACAGTTCTTACTTGAATGTAGCGCGGGACACGTCGCCCGACACAGGAGAACGGTCAGGCGGTCTGGGCTGTGTCGGCCGAATGGCGCGCCAGGTACTCACGCAGCGCCTGCCGTCCGCGGTGGATGCGGCTGCGCACGGTGCCCAGCTTGACACCGAGCGTGGCGCCGATCTCCTCGTAGGACAGACCCTCGATGTCGCACAGGACGACCGCGGCGCGGAACTCCGGCGGCAGCGAATCGAGCGCGGCCTGCAGGTCGGGGCCGAGGCGCGAATCGTGGTAGATCTGCTCGGGGTTGGGCTCGTCAGCGGGCACCCGGTCGTAGTCCTCGGGCAGCGCCTCCATCCGGATGCGGCTGCGCCTGCGGACCATGTCCAGGAACAGGTTGGTCGTGATGCGGTGCAGCCAGCCTTCGAAGGTGCCTGGCTGATAGTTCTGCACCGACCGGAACACGCGGATGAATGTCTCCTGCGTCAGGTCCTCGGCGTCGTGCTGATTGCCGGAGAGCCGGTAGGCCAGGCGATAAACGCGGTCGGCGTGCTGACGAACCAGTTCGTCCCATGACGGCATCGTGGCGTGGTCACCGGTGGCGTCGAACACTGCGGTGCCCTGTGGTTCATCGGAAGGCTCAACCCACTCGGCATCGGTGAACTGCTCGAGGTGCGACATCGAAACAGGGGCCAGATGGGGGGCCGTGGTGGTTGTGGTCGTCGGATCCTCCAGATCACGGCGTTCACCGCTT
>DATEIG010000167.1:0-2090 GCA_035279185.1 Mycobacterium sp. | reverse complement strand
TGACGTTCAACGACTTCCTGGTCAACATGGCGCCCGCCGTCGTGGTCATCTTCGCGCTGTTCGTGGTGTTCACGAAGTTCCTGTTCCGAAAGGATCTGCAGACCAACAGCATTCACCTCGATCAGGTGATGGCGCTGCAGGAGCGCCGGGCCATCAAGGACACCAAGCTGCTGGTGCGCTCGCTGTCGGTGCTGGTGCTGGTGATCGTCGGCTTCAGCCTGCACTCGGTGCTGCACGTCGCCCCGTCGATCGTCGCGCTGCTCGGCGCGGGGACCATGCTGTTGGTCACCCAGGTCGACGTCACCGAGATCCTCCCCGAGGTGGAGTGGCCGACGCTGGTGTTCTTCATGGGTCTGTTCGCGATGGTGGCCGGGCTGGTCCACACCGGCGTCATCGGGTGGCTCGGCGATCTGGCCGTCGCAACCTTCGGCGACAACTTCTTCGCCGCGGCCACCGGGCTGCTGTTCGGTTCGGCGGTCCTCGGCGCGTTCATCGACAACATCCCCTACACCGCGACGATGACGCCCGTCGTCGAGGGCATGGCCGCCGAGGCGCCCGACGCCGAAACCGGCCGCGCACTGTGGTGGGCGTTCGCCTTCGGCGCGTGCTTCTCCGGCAACGGAACGGCGATCGCGGCGAGCGCCAACGTCGTCGCCATCGGCATCGCGGCCCGGGCGGGCCACGCGATCAGCTTCTGGCGGTTCACCCGGTACGGGGTGGTGGTGACGCTGCTCAGCACGGCCCTGGCATGGGTCTACGTGTGGCTGCGCTACTTCTGAGCGGGCCGCCGGCTCCAGTGGGCGATCGCGGCCGCGGCGTGCGATGCCGTCGGCACCCGGTCGTCGGCCCACGCGACGTAGCCGTCGGGGCGCACCAACACTGCGGGAGGCAGGTCGCGGTCGTGGTGGCCGGCGTGCACGACGTCGCCGCGGTCGACGTCGGTGTCCTCGGACGTCGCCATCACGAAGCGGCCCTCGCGCAGGAGTTCATACAGGCGGCTGCCGCCGCAGTCGACGTCGGGCATGCGCCTGCCGACCATCCGGTGATCGTCGCGCGACGGGCGTGGATAGCTGATGCCGATCTGGCTCAGCCGACCCGCCATGAACTTTCGGCCTGCGGCCACCCGGGTGATGGTTCCGATCGCGAGGCTCTGCACCAGCCGCTGCGCCCGCGACCGGCCGAGCACCAGCTGGTTGAACGCGTCGGTCAGCCGCAACACCGCGGCGCCGACCGGCAGGCGCTCGCCCTCGTAGCTGTCGAGCAGCCAGTCCGGTGCGGTCCCCCGCACCGCCTGCGCCAGCTTCCAGCCGAGGTTCATCGCGTCGCCGATGCCGGTGTTCATGCCCTGGCCGCCGAGCGGAGAGTGCACGTGCGCGGCATCGCCCGCGATGAACACCCGGCCCGCGCGATAGCGTTCGGCCTGCTTGCGTTCGGACAGGAAGCGCGAGCTCCACCGCATGTCCGTCATGCCGTAGTCGTCGCCCGCGATGCGGTGGAACGAGTCACGGATCTCGTCGACAGTGACAGGCTCGGACAGCGGTGCCTGTTCGCGCAGCCGGTCCCAGGCGATGGCGCGGAACCAGCCGTCCCCGAACGGGATCATCAACACCGCGCCGCGTTCGTTGGTGACGCCGCTCAGCGTGTCCTCCGGCGCCCGGGTCAGGTGCACGTCGGCGAGCAGGATGTGGGTTTCGTACTGCTTGCCTTCGAACCCGATACCCGCCAGCCGCCGAACGGCGGAATGCGCACCGTCGCAGCCGACGACGTAGCGCGCCCGCACCGACGTGCCGTCGCCGCACTCCACCGTGACGCCGTCGTCGTCCTGGGTGAGCCCGACCACCTCGGCGCCGCGCACCACCGGTACGCCCATGTCGTCGACCCTGGCGCCAAGCACGTGCTCGGTGCCGCTCTGCGGGACGACGAGCAGCATCCCAAATCGCGTCGGCAGCTCGCGCAGGTTCATGGTCGCCCCGCCGGGTGGCGCGATCTCGTAGACCGGCACACCGCGTGCGGTGAGGTCGTCGGCCATGCCCCTGGCGTCGAGCAGCTCGAGTGTGCGGGCGTGCACGGCGAACGCCCTGGTGATGTTC
>DATEIG010000166.1:0-3909 GCA_035279185.1 Mycobacterium sp. | reverse complement strand
ACGACGGCCACGGCTGGGGTGCGGTCGCGCTGACCATCATTGCGCTCGTGGTCATCGCGGCGGCCTTGGCTGCGAAGATCCTGCCCGACAACTAGTTCTCACACCGCGCCGAGACTACGGTTGTTGACGGAATTCGGTTGATTTCCATCATCTTCTGCAGTCTCGGCGCAGGCGAGCCTTCCGGTCCACCGGGACAACGCGGCCGCCATCCCTTCCCGGTCCGACGACGGGCCCGCCCACGCGATGTAGCCGTCGGGTCGCACCAGGACTGCGGGACCCGGGTCGGTGCGTTCGGCCTCGACGAGTCCGTCGACGTCTATGGGAACCTCACCGTGTTCACGAATGAGCACAAACCCCGCGGACCGCTGCAGATGCGTCAACCGTTGTTCGCGTAGGGGAATCTCGGTCGCCCTGGTGCCGACGAGGCGGTGCTCGCCGCGTCGACGCGGGTACCGCAGTTCGGTGCCCGCGAAGCTGCCTGCCACGGCATCGCGCACCCGTGGCCGCCGAAGCAGTCGCGGCGCGAGCACGTTTCGCGCGGCGCGCGCGATCCGTGGATGCAGTGTGACGCCGCGGGCCATCATCCCGGACTGACGGAGGACCCGCTTGCCGATCGGGTGCCGTTCGCTGTGATAGGTGTCGAGCACGTCGTCGGAAGCGCCGCCGAGGACAGCGTCGAGCTTCCACGCGAGGTTGGCGGCGTCCTGGATGCCGGTGTTCATGCCCTGCCCGCCCATCGGCGAGTGGACGTGGGCTGCGTCGCCGGCGAGAAAGACGCGGCCGTAACGGTATTGGGCAACCTGGCGTTCGTCGCAGTGAAAGCGCGACAGCCAGCCGACCTCACGCACGCCGACGTCTCGGCCCATCGCTCTGGTGAGCACATCGATGACCTCGGCGGCGGTGGCGGGGTCCGCATCGGACACCTGATGCTCACGATCCCAGACCATCGCGCGGTACCACGCGCTGTCGTCGTCGCCGCGGTCGTAGGGAGCGAGGAACCCGATCACGTCACGGGTACTGCCCAGCGTCAGTTCGCCATTCGTCGGGCCGTCGGCCAGCTTCACGTCAGCGAGCACCAGCGAGGACAGGACGGTCTCGCCCGGAAACTCCGCGCCGAGCAGGTCGCGGACGGTGCTGTGCGCACCGTCGGCGCCGATCGCGTACGAGGCGCGCCAGACGCGGTCGTGTTGCGGATCGTCATCGTCCTTCGGCCGCGCCGTCACGGTCACACCCTCAGGGCCCTGTTGCAGCGCAACGACTTCGAAACCACGCACGATATCGGCGCCCTGCCGTTCGGCGTACGCGGCCAGCGCACGGTCGACGTTGGTCTGCGGGGTGACCGCGACGAACGGGTACGCCGATCGCAGGTGCGTCAGATCGATCCGCGCGCCTGCGAAGATCGATACGCCGGGTGCCCTGTGCGCGCGGGCGAGCACGTCGTCGGCCAGGCCGCGGGCATCGAAGACCTCGAGCGTGCGGGCCATCGTCGCGAAGGCGCGACTCGACGGGTTCATCTCGGGCCAGCGTTCGAGCACGACCACGGAACGGCCGCAGCGCGCAAGGTCGCCCGCCGCGGTCAAGCCGACGGGTCCGCCGCCCATGACGATGACGTCAACGGTGTGCGTCATGGTCACACCGCCGGTGTCGCGTCGGCCGGGTTGGGATACCAGCGACGGATGTCGTCGGGGGTCGAGGTCGCCGAGTAGTTGAACACGAAGCGGCAGTCGGGGTTGGTGGCGTGGGCGGCGTTGACGATCGCCTCGAACAGCAGGGTGTTGCTGGCGACCAGGCGCACTCCGGCCCCGATGAGGACGGCGTCATAGCTCTTGGCCGAGAGCCACGAGCGGGCCTTCGCCACGCCGGCCTCGCCGTTGGCGATCAGACAGTTGTCGACCTCGTATCCGGCCGCGCGCAGGCCCGCGACATTGTCACTGTTCGCTCTGGTCAGACCTTCCTTGGTCAGGCCCTTGAACTGCGAGAAGTCGGCCGATTCGTAGTCGACGGCGTCGGGGTGCAGCCCGATCTGGATGGCGGTGACGGGCATCTGACCCTCCTTGAGTTCAACGGTTGTTGAACTGACGGTAGGCCGCGCCTCACGACTTGTCAACAACTGTTGAATACACTGGCGGCATGGCATCGAGGACACGGGATTCCGCCGCAACAAGGGCCGCCATCCTGGCCGCCGCCCGGATGCAGTTCGGGCAGAGCGGTTTCGAGAGGACGACGATCCGGTCGGTTGCCGCGGCGGCGGGCGTCGACCCGGCGTTGGTCATGCACTACTTCGGAAACAAGGACGGGCTGTTCGCCGCGGTGTCGCGGCTCGACATCTCGCCGCCGGACCTGTCCGGGGTGCCGCCCGAGGACGTTGCCGACGTCATGCTGCCGCTCTTTGTCGAGGTGTGGGGACCCGACGGCCCGTTCCTGCCGCTGCTGCGGGCCGCGGCGTCGAGCCAGGCGGCGGCTGATGCGCTGCTCGACGTCTTCGCCCGCCAGGTCGCACCCGCGCTGGCCGACGTGGCGATCGACCGGCCCGCTGAACGCGCGGCGCTGATCGGGGCGCAGCTACTCGGCGTCGCGGTCGCGCGGTACATCATCGGAATCCCGCCGCTCGTGGCCATGGACGACACAGCGCTCGCGGCATGGCTCAAACCCGTTCTGACGCATTACCTCACCGATCCGGCGCCGTGAAACTATCGTCGAGACCGTGGCCGACGACCTGGCTTCGGGCTTTCAAAGGGTGGACCACGCCTCGGATTTCGAGGTCTTCGCCAGATGTCTGACGCTCATCGACTCGTTGCCGTTCTTCGCCGAGTGCAAACGTGAGAGCTACGACCTGCTCGCCGCGTCGCCGGGTAAGAGAATTCTCGAGGTGGGATGCGGGCTCGGCGATGACGCCGCCGCGCTGGCGGCGCGCGTCGCACCCGGCGGTTCGGTGGTGGCCGTCGACGGCAGCCGGGGAATGGTCGAGGCTGCCGGTCGACGCCACGCCGACGCCGCGGGGCTGTCCTTCGAGGTCGCCGACGCGATCCAATTGCCCTACGCCGACGGCAGTTTCGACGGTTGCCGTATCGATCGCGTGCTCCAGCACATCCCGGACCCGGGTTCGGCGGTCGGCGAGATGTCTCGCGTGCTGCGACCCGGCGGAACCCTGGTCGCCTTCGACAGCGACTGGGAGACGCTGACGATCGACTCGCAGAACCGGCCGTTGACCCGCGCGGTCCTCAACGCGTGGTGCGACCGCTTCCCGTCCGGTTGGATCGGACGACGGATGCGGGCGCTGTTCCTCGACGCGGGCCTCGACGACGTCGAAACGCATCCGAAAACGCTCGTCTGCACCGACCTCGAGGTCGCCGATCAGGTCTTCAGCTTCTTCGCGACGGTCGACGGCCTCGTCGGCGACGGAACCGTCGACCGTCACGACGCCGAGCATTGGAAGGCCGAATTGCGCGACGCCGACGCGGCCGGGCGCTTCCTCACCACCTACACCGGTTTCCTGGTGTCGGGAGCCCGCTAGCTCACGTCGATTGAAGGTCCGCCTCGGAGAAGACGTCGATGCTCTCGACGGTTTCGAGCACGACGACCGGTATGTGGCGTGTCGTCGAGCGCTGATAGTTCAGGTACGGCGGGTACACCGACACCATGAAATCCCAGATCTTGTGCCGCTCTTCGTCTTCGGGCTCGCGCCACGTCGCGCGGAAGGCCTGGGTGGCGATCTGCACATCGACGTGCTCGTCGGCGATGAGGTTGACATACCAGTCGGGGTGCTGATCGGCGCCGCCCTTGCTCGCGACGATGACGATCTCGCCGCCGATGTCGCCGTAGATGAGCGGGACTATCCGCGTCTTGCCGGACTTGCGCCCGCGCACCTTGATCAGGCAGTGCGTGGTGAAGGCATGGCCGCCGACCTCG
>DATEIG010000165.1:0-3132 GCA_035279185.1 Mycobacterium sp. | reverse complement strand
GAGCGCCACCACCGACTCCGCAGGAGCGCCGCTGAACGGCGCCAACAACTACACGTACACGTTCGCCAAGGACCAGTTGCCGCCGGTGAACGCGTTCTGGTCGCTGACGATGTACGAGCTGCCGCAGAGTCAGCTCGTCGCCAACCCGATCAATCGCTACCTGATCAACTCGCCGATGCTGCCGAGCCTCGTGCCCGACAGCGACGGCGGCTACACCTTCTACGTCCAGAACGCCTCGCCCGGTGCGGACAAGGAGGCCAACTGGCTGCCGGCGCCGAAGGGCCCGTTCACGTTGGTGCTGCGGCTCTACTGGCCGAAGCCCGACGCCCTCAACAGCACATGGAAGGCGCCGAAGCCCGAAAAGGTCTAGCCCCGGAAGCCCGGGCCTCGGCGGCGCAGGTAGCGCTCGAACTCCGCGGCGAGCGCGTCGCCGTCGATCTTGCCCAGCGCCTCGGTCATGTCCACCTCGGCGTCGCCGCGCTGCTCGAGCGAGGCGACGTACTCGGCGATCTCCTCGTCCTCCGACGTCATCTCGGTGACCGCCTCCTCCCACTCCTCGGCCTGTGTGGGCAGATCGGCCAGCGGCACCTCGATGTCGAGCACATCCTCGACGCGTCGCAGCAGAGCGACGGTGGCCTTCGGGTTGGGCGGCTGGCTGACGTAGTGCGGCACGGCCGCCCAGAACGTCACCGCAGGAATCCCCGCAGCGACGCACGCGTCCTGGAACACGCCCGCGATGCCCGTCGGCCCCTCGTAGCGCGTCTCCTCGAGCCCGAAGAACTTCGCGGAATCGGGGGAGTAGGCCGCGCCCGACACCGGAACCGGGCGGGTGTGCGGGGTGTCTGCCAGAAGCGCGCCGAGGATGACGACGGTGTCGACGTTGAGCTTGTCGGCGATGGCCAGCAACTCCGCGCAGAATGTGCGCCATCTCATGTTCGGCTCGACGCCGTGCATCAGGACGATGTCGCGGTCCGAGCCCGGCGGGCGGCAGTGTGAGATGTGCATCGACGGCCACACGAGCTCGCGCGTGACGCCGTCGATCTGCCGGATCACCGGCCGGTTCACCTGGTAGTCGTAATAGGCCTCGTCATCGATCTCGATGAGCGGTTCGGCCTCCCAGATCGCGTCGAGGTGCTCCAGCGCGTCGCTCGCCGCGTCACCCGCGTCGTTCCAGCCCTCGAATGCCGCCACCACGATGGTGTTGGTCAGTTCGGGCAGGTCGGCGGGCTTGCGGCCGGTCGCATCCGACGGGGTCACTACGCCAGCGTAAGGCTTGTGTCGCGGGGATGAGCGCCATCGCCACACCAATCGATCGTCGTGCCACGAAGACCGAGCTGCGGCAGGCGGCGCAGCGCCGAAATACGTTTGGCGGCAATCTGGTTAACCTGGTTAAGTACCACTCGATTGCAGCGGTGACTTGGGCGTCCGAACAACGGCCGGGTAACGACGGTAGACTTGGCCGGTCGAGAGGCGTTGCAACGGAGCCGGGGTTGTGCCGGTGTCCGCCACGCTCGGCGAAGTCAAGGACGCCTTCCGTCATGGAAGGAACGCACTGTGAGCTCCTCAGACTTCAATCCGGAGCCGAACATCCGACCCGACTGCACCGAGGAACTGGCCTCGGCCCTGCGTCAGCGGATCATGGTGATCGACGGTGCGATGGGCACGGCGATCCAGCGCGACCGACCCGACGAGGCCGGCTACCGCGGTGAGCGGTTCTCCGACTGGCCGAGCGATCTCGTCGGCAACAACGACCTGCTCACGTTGACGCAGCCGCACATCATCGAGGGAATCCACCGCGAGTACCTCGAGGCGGGCGCCGACATCCTCGAGACCAACACGTTCAACGCGAATGCGGTCTCGCTCTCCGACTACGGCATGGAAGAGCTCAGCTATGAGCTGAACTACGCAGGCGCTGCCCTGGCCCGCAAAGCCTGCGACGAGTTCTCCACCCCCGAGAAGCCCCGCTACGTCGCCGGCGCCCTCGGACCGACGACGCGGACGGCCTCGATTTCGCCCGACGTCAACGACCCCGGCGCCCGCAACGTCTCCTACGACCAGTTGGTCGCCGCCTACCTCGACGCCGCCACCGGCCTGGTCGACGGCGGCGCCGACCTCCTCATCGTCGAGACGATCTTCGACACGCTGAACGCCAAGGCGGCCATCTTCGCCATCGAGACACTGTTCGAAGACCGCGGGCGCCGCTGGCCGGTGATCGTCTCGGGCACCATCACCGATGCGTCCGGGCGCACGCTGTCCGGTCAGGTCACCGAGGCGTTCTGGAATTCGATCCGGCACGCCAAGCCACTCGCGGTGGGCCTCAACTGCGCCCTCGGCGCACCCGAGATGAGGCCGTACCTCGCCGAGATGTCGCGGATCGCGGACACCTTCGTCTCCTGCTACCCGAATGCCGGGCTGCCCAACGCGTTCGGCGAGTACGACGAGTCGCCGAAGCGTCAAGCAGGTTATGTCGCCGACTTCGCCGAGGCCGGGTTCGTCAACATGGTCGGGGGCTGCTGCGGCACCACACCGGCGCACATCGCCGAGATCGCCAAGGTCGTCGACGGCAAGCCGCCGCGCGTCGTGCCCGAGATCGGGGTGGCCACCCGGCTCTCGGGTCTGGAGCCGCTCAACATCACCGAAGATTCGCTGTTCGTGAACATCGGTGAGCGCACCAACATCACCGGTTCCGCCCGGTTCCGCAACCTGATCAAGGCCGAGGACTACGACACCGCGCTGTCGGTCGCCCTGCAGCAGGTCGAGGTCGGCGCTCAGGTCATCGACATCAACATGGACGAGGGCATGATCGACGGCGTCGCCGCGATGGACCGGTTCACCAAGCTGATCGCGGCCGAACCGGACATCAGCCGCGTGCCGGTGATGATCGACTCCTCCAAGTGGGAGGTCATCGAGGCCGGCCTGAAGAACGTGCAGGGCAAGCCGATCGTGAACTCGATCTCGCTCAAGGAGGGTGAGGAGAAGTTCCTCGCCCAAGCGCGGGTCTGCCGCGATCACGGGGCAGCGGTGATCGTGATGGCGTTCGACGAGCGCGGCCAGGCCGACTCGGTCGAGCGCAAGGTGGCGATCTGTACGCGAGCGCACGGCCTGCTCGTGGATCGGCTGGATTTCCCGCCA
>DATEIG010000164.1:0-6293 GCA_035279185.1 Mycobacterium sp. | reverse complement strand
GAAGGCCTGTTCGTTCGGCGGCTCGAACACCCCGGAAGTTACCTGACCAGACGCTGCCCGCCGAGCTCATTCGACCGCGCGTCACGAACAGTTCACTGCGTCCGAGGCAGATCCACCTCGGTCGCGGTCGACACCCGCTGTGCGGGAATCCCGGCGCGGTCACACGCCTGGGCGACGGCTTTGGCCGAATCGGCGGTGAACACCGCGAAGAGCACCTCGTCGGTCGGGACTGCGAGAAGGTTGAGCAGTCGAACCGTGGAGCCCTGCTCGGACATGAGCACCGCTGAGTCCTTCAATCGCGTGGCGGTGTCGTCGAGCGGCTCGTCCGTCACCGAGGAGTGGTACCACTCGACGAGATAGCAGGGCACCGGGGCTGTCATTTCTTGAACGCTAACCGGATGTGAACGCGAAGGAATCGGGTGTTTCCCTATCCCCCATGACCGATCGATGAATTCATGGACCGGCAGGTTCATCGCCGGCGGGTGCGCTGCCGCCTGCCGGCGTGCGATCCCCTCCCGTGACGGACTTGACCGCGTCGCGGACGCCGTTACGGAGCTCGCGGATCCCGTCTCGGATGCCCTGCCGAACGGTGGTCAACCCAGTGCCGCCGACGCTCCGGTTGGCGGCGTTCTCGCCGAACACCCGAGGACCGTGCTGGGGCACGCCGGAGAGGACGGCATCATCGTGCGAAGCCGCCACGTTCTCGTTCGTGCCGTCGTCCGGATCGCGAAGGTCCTGCGAGTCCCGCTCCTCGTCGGCGACGGGCGTCGACTGCCCGTCGACTGCGAGCGTGACGAACCGGTCGCCACCTGACGTCGCGGCGGCGGCCCCTACCGGCGGTGGCATCAGCGCGGACCCGAAGCCGCGCGCCACACCCGCCGCCAAGGCGACCGGGCCGGGGTTCGGTTTCGACGGATCAAACGGATCGCCCGGCGTGAGGATGCCCGGGAGCGCGATCTGGCCAGGTGCAGAACTGAACCCGCTGACGACGCCGTCGAGCACGCTGCCCGGCGCGGCGATGAGGGCGCCGAGGAGAGCGCCGGACCCGGGCTTGGCGTCGTCCAATGCGTTGACGACGTTCTGTATGGCGACGCCGGTTCCGGCCAGACCGCTGAGCACCGGACCGACCGCTGCGGTGAACGATTTCGCGAGGACGACGGAAGCCGTACCCGCCAGCTCCGGGCCGAGGAGCTTCAACGGCACCCCGACGATCGCGGTGACTGCCGGCGCAAGCGCTATGTACGTCCTGATCAAACTCACGATCGCCAGATCGAAGTCACCCGCGGCAGCCTGTTCGACCGTCGCCTCGATCGCGTCGGCGGCGTTTTTCAGCAGCGCGGGCACGCTGGCGCCCGCAAGCGGGCCGAGCGCCCCGAGCTCGTCGACGAACAGCGCGACGTTGCCGGGGTCGGTGAGTAGGTTGTCGAGCGCCAGGCCCAGAGTCCACCCGGTCGGTGCGGGGAGAGCGAGCGCAGAACCCAGCAGAGCCTCGAGATTCTCGAGCGCTTCCCTGACCGTCGCGACGTAGGAGTCCAGCGGGCCGGCACTCTGTTGCACGGCGGGATTGACGATTCTCACGTCGGGCGGCGTGGCGATGACCGGCGCAATGGCCAGGGCGCCCGCTCCGACCACAGCAACTCCGGCCGTCAGATAGGGACGGAGTGCCTTGCCCATGGCGGGTCCCTTTCACGTGCTGTGACCGCGGCCACACACGAAGCTACCCGGGAATCGTCTGGCAAACTCCGATTTGACCGATCTGCCGGCCGCGGTTTAGGGGCACACCCTCTCCGGTCTGTCCGCCGCGGTTCTGCTGACAACCGCAACATTGCCATCGGCGAATGGTTGCCAGCGGCGTGACGGCCTCCCACCTGATCAGAAAAAGTGAACAGAACCGTCAATATGTGCTACCTACTGAGCAAGTCAGGCTACTCTATCCGCTTTGCGAAGCATTGTTTGGTAACGGGCGCATATCGGATATCCCCAGAAAATCTCGTCAAGCTGGGTAAAGAGTCAGCAATGTGCTAGTGTGCGGTTAGCTGAAGGCCTCCGTGGAGGCGTCGAAAGCGAATACAGGACCGGAAGGGAGGCTTAGCTGATGCGAGCATTCGATGCGATGCGCACGCCAGATTCGTCGACCCATCCTGTTGGAACCCGTGTTGCTGCGCAGGTCACCGACGGTCCCGAGCCCACGGTCGTACGAAACTGCAGCCGACTTGGCCGCAGCGCGAATCCGCCCGGATTCTCGTTCTCGGACTGGCTACGGGATCGTCGCCGTCGCTAACGGCGCTCGGTTCATCGCCTCAATTTGCGAACGAACAGCGCTACCAGCACAGCACCCAAACCGGCCAGCGACATCGCCACCGCCGGTTTCTGCACGAAACGAAGTGCCCCAGCTTTGACGTCGTTGGCGATCCGCTGCGGATTGGCTCGCTCGGCGAGGGAATCGACCGTGTGGGCCAACTGATCACGAGCCTGATCGATGTCCTTCTTGATCGTATCGGGATCACGATCCGCCACTGTCGCCTCCATCGTCTGCGCCGGCGCGAGCACTGATGCTGCCCGCGTCCGCACTGCCCTGCCGAACTACCCTAGATCAGCCCGCGTCAACCGCGACGCACCGGTGGAGAAGAAAGGTTTTCAGTGGTGGCACAGAGTCCTCGCTTGGAGGTGGGCGACAAAGCCCCCGCGTTCAGCCTGCCCGACGCCGACGGCAACACGGTGTCCCTGGCTGATTACCGCGGCCGCAAGGTCGTCGTCTACTTCTATCCGGCCGCTTCCACACCCGGATGCACCAAGGAGGCGTGCGACTTTCGCGACAACCTCGCCGAACTGAACGACGCCGGTCTCGACGTCGTCGGTATCTCTCCCGACAAGCCGGAGAAGCTGGCCAAGTTCCGCGACAACGAGGAGCTGACCTTCCCGCTGCTGTCGGATCCCGACCGCAAGGTGCTGACGGCCTGGGGCGCGTACGGCGAAAAGAAGATGTACGGAAAGACAGTCCAAGGCGTCATTCGCTCCACCTTCGTCGTCGACGAGAAGGGCAAGGTCGAGGTCGCGCAGTACAACATCAAAGCGACCGGACACGTAGCCAAGCTGCGCCGCGACCTGTCGGTCTGACCGCTGCGGCCTGCCGGTACCCGAATCGCTCGTCGCTCAATCCTCTTTGTGAGAGTGCTAACTATTGCTTGCAATAGCTAGCACCTCACCGAAGTATCGGTAGCAGAACGACTGCCAACGACGAGGAGGGAACCCATGGCGGAGAACAACAGCGGACCCATCGAGGCCGTGCGGGGCATCGTTTCCGGTGCGATCGGCTTCACCAAGCAGGTCGTCGGATTGATCATCGGAAACGACAGCCTGCAGGAAGAGGGCCGGGCACAGGTCGACAAGGCCTCGCACCAGCTCGAAGCCGCGCGCAAGGAGGCGGAAGCCGACGCGGCTCGCGCGAAGGCCAAGACGCAGGAGACGCGTCAGAAGGCTGCCAGCCAGTCCAAGTAGTCACGAAGCACACAGGCGCCCCTCGGCTCACCAGAGCCGGGGGGCGTTGGTGTTTGTCGGCCTATCGGTCGGACGCCAGGTTCTGCAGCAGCAGCGCCTCGGCCGTCGCGGCGCGTTCGAGCACTCCGAGGTCCAGGCTCTCGTTGATGCTGTGTGCCTGCGTTGCAGGGTCTTCGACGCCCGTGACCAGAATCTTGGCCGACGGGAACGCCTCGGCGAACTCGGCGATGAACGGAATGGAACCGCCCATCCCCATGTCGACTGCCTCGTGGCCCCACGCCTGCCTGAACGCCGACCGCGCCGCGTCGTAAACGGGCCCGCTCGCATCGATCGCATACGGCTGGCCGATGTCGCCGGGCGTGACCGTGAGCTGCGCGCCCCAGGGCACGTGCTTCTCCAGATGGCGGGTCAGCGCCTCCAGGTGGGCTCGCGCGTCTCCCCCCGGCGCCACCCGCATGCTGACCTTCGCCCTGGCCCGGGGAATCAACGTGTTCGACGACGACGCGATCGGCGTGGTGTCGATCCCGATGACGGTGATCGCGGGTTTGGCCCAAAGTCGCTGCGGCACCGAGCCTCTCCCTATCTCCGTGACCCCGTCCAGCATCCCCGACTCCTCGCGCACCCGGTTCTCGGGATAGTCCACGTCGGCCGCGGTCGCGTGGTGCAATCCCTTGACCGCGACGTTGCCGTCATCGTCGTGCAGAGATGCCAGCAGGCGCACCAATACGCTGAGCGCGTCGGGGACGACGCCGCCCCAGATGCCGGAGTGCAGACCGTGGTCGAGCGTTGCAACCTCGACGACGCAGTCCGCGAGACCGCGCAGCGACACCGTCAGCGCGGGGATCTCGGTGGTCCAGTTGTCGGAGTCGGCGATGACGATGACGTCGGCGGCCAGCGCCTCCTTGTGCGCGGCCAGCAGCCGGCTCAGCGACGGCGATCCGATCTCCTCTTCTCCTTCGACGAACACCGTCACGCCGACGGGCGGCTGTCCGCCGTGCGCGCGGAACGCCGCGAGATGTGTTGCGATGCCTGCCTTGTCGTCCGCGCTGCCGCGGCCGTACAGGCGACCGTCGCGTTCGGTCGGCTCGAACGGCGACGACGCCCACTGCGCCGGGTCGCCCTCGGGCTGCACGTCGTGGTGGGCGTAGAGCAGCACCGTCGGCGCGCCCTCGGGCGCAGGGTGCCGCGCGATGACGGCGGGCGCGCCGTCCTCGCTGACGATCTGAACGTCGTCGAAACCGGCTTCCGACAATAGCTTTGCCGTTGCTTCGGCGCTGCGCTGCACTTCGCCGCGGCGCGCCGGGTCGGCGCCGACCGACTGGATGCGCACCAGGTCCTCCAGGTCCTGTCGCACCGACGGCAGGACCTCGCGCACGCGCGCCACCAGATCGCTCATGTCACCGAGGTTAGCGGGTCACCTCCCCACCGCGAGCAGACACAAACGCATGCGACACGCCGAGGAAAAGCATGCATTAGCGTCTGCTCGCGGGAAAAAGTCTCCCGGGAAGAACTAGCGCTCCTCGAGGACGGCGACGGCGGCGGCCGTATCGCCTTCGTGCGTCAGCGACAGGTGGATCGTTACCTGCTGCAGGTGCTCGGCGATGGCGCCGGTCAGCCGCACCCGCGGCCGACCCCACATATCGGTCACCACCTCGATGTCGCGGTGGATGCCCTCGGGCAGCACGGGCCGCTTGGAGAATCGCGACCCCGACCACGCCTTGATGACGGCCTCCTTGGCCGCCCACCGCGCTGCGAGGTGCCGCGCCGCCGACGAACTCTTGTCCGCGGCGTCACGGCGCTCACCCGGTGTGAACGTCTCGGCGAACACCGTGCCCGGCTGGTCGACCTGCTCTGCGAACTCGGGGATCGAAACCAGGTCGATGCCGACGCCAACGATGCTCATCCGAGGAACCTTAGCTCCCCCTAATTGCTCTTCGCGCTAGCGCTCATCGCGTGTACACCCCGTCCTCGCCCAGCCTCGACGCCGGATCCAGCAGCATGTCCGCCTCTTCGCGGTTCTCCGGCGCCTCGTCGTCGAGTCGACGGTTGCTCGGGGGCCGCTCGTAGAGCGGCTTGCCGCCCGCGATCGCCGACGCCAGTCGACGCTGACCCGCGAAGATCCTCGCGTTCGCCTGCTCCTGGTAGGCCGCACGCTGCTGCGGGTCGAGCGCCGCGATGAACGCCTGCGGATGCACCAGCGCGATGACGCCCGACACGTGGCCGAAGCCGAGGCTGGTGATCAGGCCCGCCTTCAACGGGAACTTCTCCCCCAGCCGCAGCGTCTCGCGCACCCACACGAAGTGCTCGGAGCCGGCCAGCTCGTCGTCGACGCAGTCCAGGCTGCGGTTCGGCGGGATGACCCCGTCGCGCAGCATCTGGCACATGCCCATCATCTGGAACACCGCCGCGCCGCCCTTGGCGTGACCGGTGAGGCTCTTCTGCGAGACGATGAACAGCGGCGCACCGTCCGAGCGACCGATCGAGTCGGCGAGCCGCTCGTGCAGCTCCGTCTCGTTGGGATCGTTGGCCAGCGTGGAGGTGTCGTGCTTGCTCACCACCGCGATGTCGTCGGCGCCGACGCCGAGCTTGGCCAGCGACCGGGCCAGCAGCGAGTTCTTGCCGCCGCGGCCCGCACCGAGTGCGCCCAGGCCCGGAGCCGGGATCGAGGTGTGCACGCCGTCGCCGAACGACTGCGCGTAGCCCACCACCGCCAGCACCGGCAGACCCATCTTCAGCGCGAGATCGCCACGCGCCAGCAGGATCGTGCCGCCGCCCTGCGACTCGAGGAAGCCGAG
>DATEIG010000163.1:0-2957 GCA_035279185.1 Mycobacterium sp. | reverse complement strand
GATCGAGATCATGGTGGTCATGACCGAGGTCGGCAGGCGGCTGACCCCGGAGCCGCTCGCGCAGGCGGCGCTGATCCCCGGCACCTTGATCGCCGAGGTCGGCACCGACGAACAGAAGGCCGTCCTCGACGAGGTCGCGACCGGCGCGACACTGCTGGCCTTCGCGCACGACGAACCCGGCGTGCGGCTGCCTGCGGGCACGCCCAACACGAAGGCGGAGCGCAGCGGCGACTCCTGGACCCTGAGCGGGCGCAAAAACCCTGTGCTGGCCGGTGATTCGGCGGACAAGGTCATCGTCACGGCGTCGCTCGGCGACGGTGGGGTCGGGCTGTTCCTCGTCGAAGCCCAAGCAGCGCAGCGGTATTCGTACCGCACCTTCGACGGCCGCCGGGCGGCCCAGTTCGATTTCCACGCCACGCCGGCCGAGCCGCTCGGCTCAGGCGGTGACGCGGCCGAGCACATCGCGCGCACCGTGATCCGCTACCAGTCCGCGCTGTGCGCCGAAGCCGTCGGGGCGATGGAGGAGGCGCTGCAGCTGACCACCGGATATCTCGGTGAACGGAAGCAGTTCGGCGTGCCACTGAAGAACTTCCAGACCCTCACCCAGCGGGCCGCCGACATGTACGTGTCATTGGAACTCGCGCGCAGCATGAACTTCTATGCCGCGATGTCGATTGCCGACGGACGGTTCGACCCGGTGGTCGCCGCGCGGGCCAAGCTCCAGATCGGACGCTCCGGGCGGCACATCGCGCAGGAGGCCATTCAGCTGCACGGCGGCATCGGGATGACGGCCGAGTACCCGGTCGGACACTATGCGGCGCGACTCACGGCCATCGACAACACGTTTGGGACCGCAGACGACCAGACACGCGTGCTCATCGCGGACATCGGCTCCTACGGAACCGTCTCACTGTAGTGCCGACGCCAGCCTGAACGTCCGGACGCTGCCGGGCAGGCTCGCGTGGCATTGCGACAGCAGCGGCTCCGACATCTCCTCGGTCAGTTGCACTTCGATGGGGCCTGCGTCGCCCTGGAGCACGACGCGAATCGTGCCCTCGGCCCTGTCGACGGACAGCGGTGACAGGCTGGCGATGCGGTCGTCGCCGTACGCCTGTCTGACGAAGTACTGGGCTGCCTGCACGGCGTGCGGCAGCGACGTCCGGCCACGGAGGAACCGGTTGTCCACCCGCCCGTCGAGATACAACCTGACGAGGTCCGCCGAATCCGCGGTGTCGACTCGTCCGTAGCACAGCCCCTCGGGCAGTACGAGCATGGTGGCGGCGAAGCGATCCCCGCCCAGATGCGAACACTCCCAGGTGAATTCGGGATACTCCGCCGCGATCGCCTGGCATGCGCTCCTGCCCCGCACCGCGCAGCACTGGTCGTGCTTGCCGTGTGCGCAGATTGCGACGACCGGGTCGGTAGACAGGGTGCCGTCGCTGCCGTCGAGGGCGAGATCGAGGTAGTCGCGGGGGTCGGTCACGGCGCCGCCGTACAGGGCTTCGCTGCCCTCGCGGGAATCCGCCACGAACCATCGCCACTGCCGTTGCGGCGATCGCTTGCCGGGGCGGCGAATGGCCGCGATACGCATCTTGGCCTTCTCGACGCGGCGCACGATGGCCCGACCCAACTCGGGGTCGATGATGTTCGGAGACTGAAGGAAAGCCGAATGTCCCCACGGGCCGGGGAGTTCCAGCAGAACCCAGAAGTAGCCCGCCGAGGCTGTGCCGTACATCGGATCGTCACGGGCCAGCGACTGGTCGCTGCAGGGCACCCGCTTCGCAGGTGTCATTCGTCGACCGGGACGACGATCGCCTCCCGTAGCAGCCTGCGGATCAGCACCGTTCCGTCGGCGTGGTCGAGGTTGGGAAGCGTGCCCGCATCGGTCGGTTGGCCTGTGCGCAAGGCTTCGACGGCATCCGTGCACGACATCGGAAACGTCATCACCTTGTCGGGCAGGCGGAGTACGAGACGTCCGTCGACGTGCTCGACCGTCGACGCGAGCCCGTGGCGCCACCGCACCCGTGCGGTGGCCGCGTTCTCCCCGGCCGCCAGAGAGGCCAGCGGGCGGACGGCCACCGGTCGTGTCCTGTCGGCGTGGCGCTGCGCCAACCTGGCGGCGGCGCCGTCGCTGAGCGTCGACGCGTCGTCGCGCAACGCGTCGACCACTTCGGCCATCACCTTGGTCACCGTGGCGATGATCTCATCCCGGTCGGTCGGGTCGGTGCCCATCGGCAGCGACGCCCGGAAGGCGTCGACGGTCGCGAGTTCGTCGATCACCGAACGCGCGACGTCGAGTCCGGTCACCGGGGAGACACCGATGGTGAGGTGGATGGACGTGGTGTCAAGCGCCTGCGCCGAGTGGATCCAGCCCCGCGGGAGGTAGAGCGCGTCGCCCGCAGAGAGCACCGTGTCGATGACGGGTTCGTCGGCGACGCGCGCGGCGATCGCCTCGCGGTGCTGTGTCCACGGCTGGGACGGCAGCGGGTGGTGGTACACCGGCTCGTGAACGATCCACCGTTTCTGGCCCGCCGCCTGCAGCACGAAGACGTCGTGCACGTCGTAGTGCGGATCGAAGCCGCGGTTCGTCGGCGGCGTGATGTAGGCGTTCGCCTGGACGGGATGACCGAGGTCGTCGACCGCCTCGCGGACGAAGTCGATCAGCGGCGGCCACAGCCGGTGCAGACCCTGCAACACGATCGTGGCCCCTGCGGCGAACTGGGTCAGCACCTTCGCGGAGTCGTCCTGGTCGCCCATCTCCGCGCCGAACCCGGCGGGACCGAGGTAGCAGTCCTTGGCCAACAGGTCGCCTTCTTTGGCGAGCCGAATGAACGGCGCGCGCACCCCGCGCTCAGCGATCAACTCGTCGACCGTTGTGGGCGACAGCAGATCACCGAAGTCGCGGGGGAGCGCGTCGGACTGGCTGAGCAGCGGCTTGCGTCCCCAGTGTTCCGTTG
>DATEIG010000162.1:0-4443 GCA_035279185.1 Mycobacterium sp. | reverse complement strand
TCGCTCGACACCAGCATGCGCTTGCAGCCGGGCGTGAAATTCGGTGTCAGCTGACGACGCAGCCACGGGTCTTTCACCTGACGACGCAGATGCGCCTTGCCCAGCCGGGCGACAAGACCGGTCAGCGGGCTGTCCCACACCAGCGCGGTCGCGCTGATCTCGTGACCCCAGTACAGCGCCTGTCGCGCAAGCTGTTGCGTGACAGGGACTTTGGCGAACAGCTCCTGTGCGGCGGGCGGGATGGGCACGTCCATCCGCGGGATCACCCAGCCGGGCGTGCGCTGGAAAACCTTGACGAAGTCGGCCGCCTTGACGAGTTCGGGAACGATCTGCACGGCGCTCGCGCCGGTGCCGACGACAGCGACGCGCTTGCCGGAGAAGTCGTAGCCGTGATCCCAACGAGCACTGTGGATCACGGTGCCCTCGTAGGTGTCGATGCCGCGGATGTCGGGCAGCTTGTGGTCGGGCAGCGGCCCGGACGCCAGCACCACGGTCCGCGCACGGTAGGTCGTGCGGCCCTTCGTCTTCACCGTCCAGATGCCCTCGGTCTCGTCGAACGACAAGCCGTTGACCTCGACGCCGAACCGGATGCGCCTGCGCAGGTCGAAATGATCGACCAGGCCCTCGATGTGCTGACAGATCTCACCGGCGGGGGAGTAGGCGCGCGACCAGTCCGGGTTCTGCGCGAACGAGAAGGAGTACAGCAGCGACGGAATGTCGCATGCCGCACCGGGATACGTGTTGTCGCGCCATGTCCCGCCGACGCGGTCTGATCGTTCGACGATCACCACGTCGTCGACGCCGGCCTGAACCAGCTTGATCGCGGTGCCGATGCCGGTGAAACCGCTGCCGACGATGAGCGTGTCGTGAATGCGCCTGCGCACGCGAGGAGCACGAGATGTGTCAGCCATGTCAGGCCGCCGGCTCATGGGTGACCTCTTTGACCCACGTCGGTACCGACGGCAGCAGCGCCTTCGGGTACTGGTCGGACATCCACACCATCGAATTGGCCAGCAGGTGGTAGGGATGACGCGGGTTGGTGACCACGCCCGCGTATCGGCGCAGGAACCGGTACGTCGGCACCCGCCGCGTCGACTGGCCTCGGTCGCCGAGTTCCTTGAACCGCTTGACGGCCCTGTACAACCGCTCGGGTTCCATGCCCATCGCGACGATCTCGTTTCGGATCCGGTTGATCAGCGGTGCGCCCATGATCGCGCCGATGATGAGACCCGGTGTCGCGTTGTGGCCGACGAAGTCGATCACCAGCCGCCGGATCTTCGCGTGCCCGATCATGTCGAGCACCTCGAAATCGACGACCAGGTGCCGGGATTCGTCGTTGTTGATCTTCTCGAAGACCTGATGGCACACCGGATCGTGTACCTCGTCGAGCAGGAACTTCAGCAGCGCGCCGTCGAGGGCGACCTCGAGCATGGGAATGACGGTGCCGAGCAGCGACAGCGGCATGTCGTCGGCCCACCGGTCCAGCCAGTCGATGGCCAGCCGGATGTTCACGTTCGGCTCGGGCACTTCGCCGTCTTCGAGCATGCCCCAGCGTTTCATCAGCGCCAGTTCGGCGTTGGCGTGCCGCTGTTCCTCCGCGTGAAAGTAGCGGTAGATCTCGGCGATGGTCGGTGTCGGCGCCTTCTTCGCCAGCGCGGCGAAGCCTCTGGCGCCGATGTTCTCGATCCAGCAGAGGTCTGCCATGAACGCCTTCAATTGCGGGCGCTGTTCGTCGGTGATCATCTCGGCGCCTGGCGCATCCCAGTCGATGTCGGCCAGCGCCCACTGGCGGTCCTTGATCTTGGCCAGCATCACGTCCATGTCGATCGCCATTGATCCTCCTAGGCCGTCGTGATTCGCGAGGTGAGACCGGCGGCGCGGGTATACACCGTCGGCGTGAAACGCTTGATACCCCAGCCGATCCGGGCATCGGGTTGCGGCATGCAGTAGAGGCCGCCGCGGTCCAGGGTGTCGAGGCACATGCGCGCCACCCGCTCCGCGGAGAAACCGGTCCAGCGCATGAGCCGGTCCGCCATCTGTGTCGACCTGTCGCTGATGCGACCGGATTCGACGATGTTGGTCTTCACGAAGGTCGGGCACAGCACCGTCACACGCACGCCGGTACCGGACAGTTCGGCGGCAAGCGTTTCGGACAGCGACAGCACGCCGGCCTTGCTCACGTTGTACGCAGCCATTCCCGGTGCCGCACCGAACGCCGCCGCGGACGCGACGTTGATGATGCCGCCGTAACCCGCTTCCCGGAGGATCGGCGCGAACACGTGACAACCGTGGATCGGACCCCACAGGTTGATGCCGAGAAGCCAGTTCCAGTCGTCGATGTCGGTTTCGCCGATCGCCGTGCCACCCGCGCCGACGCCTGCGTTGTTGATGACGACGGTGGGCGCCCCACCGAACCAGTCCTGAGCGACCTTGGCGAGCTGGATGACGTCGTCGAGAACCGAGACGTCGGATTTCACCGCCAACGCCTCACCGCCCGCTGCGATGATCGCGTCAGCCGTTGTGCGCGCGGCGGTTTCGTCGACATCGCTGCACACGACCCGTCCACCTCGCCTGGCCAGCTCCGTGGCGAATGCCGCGCCGATACCGCTTCCCGCGCCGGTGATGACGGCGGCGGCGTCGCGGCTGTGCTTCCTGGATGACCCGAAGATCCCCATGCCCTATACCGCCTGCCGATCGGCGACGGTGTCGCCGAGGGACTCGGTGATGAACTGCGCGACCCTCGTCATCGCGGCACCCGCTTCGGGCGAGATTCGGGGTAGCGCCTGGAAGACGTGCAGCTGGTCGGGCCAGACCTGAAGCTCGCAGTCGCCGCCTGCGGTGCGGATGTCGGCCGCGAGCGCCCTGGCGTCGGCGCAGAGGAATTCGGCGCCGCCCGCATGGACGAGTGTGCGCGGAAGCCGTCGTCCCCCTGCGACGTCGAGCGTCAACCGTGGATGGCCGAGATCGGTTCCGAGACAGTACAAGCCGACGAGCCGCTCGGCGTCGCGGACCCGCACCACCGGATCGCGGCGCAGGGCTTCGCGGGCACGCGCAAGGCCGAATGTCATGTCGAACAGCGGGGACAGCAGGGCCAGCGCCGCGGGATGCGGAACGTCGTGGTGCAGGGCGAGGTCGACGGCCAGGTGGCCGCCCGCGGAGTCACCCGCGATCACCATGCGCTCGGGTGCGTAGCCCTGCTGCTGCAGCCAGTCCCAGCCGGTCCTGACATCGTCGGCGGCGGTGGGGAAGCGATGGCGGGGCGCGAGTCGGTAGTCGACCACGAACACGGGCAGCCCCGTCAAGCGCGACAGCCATGCCGTCAGGCGCCGGTGCGTCCGCGGTGAGCACAGCACGTATCCGCTGCCGTGGATGTAGTAGATGGCGGCGTCACCCCTCACCACGCCGTCAGCACAGACCCATTCGCCGACGAGCCTGCGGCCGTCGGAGAGCGTGGTGTCGACGTCAGAGACCGCGGTGCCTGACAACGACGGGCCGCACGCGTCCATCAGCCCGGCCAGGATCTGGCGCGCCAGCCAGAGCCCCCACGCCTGCTCGATGGGCAACACCGCGGTGAGCGGGCGAATCGTGCGCTTGCTGAGCGCCGCTGCGGCGCGTGACTGAATCGAGCCGCGCGCGGCACGGCGAATTTCGACCATGCCTGAGTACAACAGCGAATGATGACATTTGTCAATGTCAACATTTGGAGTTGTCAGCGCGGTGGGTCGCCCCGCCAGGTGAAGCTGTTGACGTACTTGCCCATGTCGAGCGCCAGCTGCAGGTTGGCCCCTGACGGCTTGCCGAGACCGAAGTCAGGGCCGAACTGCCGGAACGGGCCGACGGCCGCGGCGACCAGGGCGAGGTCGTTCTTCACCGAGACCATGGCGATCACCCGCATGCGCATGTAGTTGCTGTTGGCGCCCTGCGGCCAACAGTCGGCGACCAGCCCGTACCCGGGCACGTAGCCGACCATCGCGTTGGGAATCTCGTACGCGGTCTTGGTATCCGGGAAGGTCTCGTGCACAAGGCCTTTGGCGATGTCCTCCGCGGAGCGGCCGTTGGCGGGCCGGCTCATCAGCTGCATGGTGCCGCCGTCGCCGCCGAGGAAGTCCGCGCGTATCCCCGTCGGGCTGGTGGTGATCCGGTACGCCGGGCTCGGGGCGGGGTAGGAGACGGAGAAGCTGCCGTCTGGGGCGGTGAACCGAGGGTTGATCGCGACAGGCTCCCCGGTCGGCGGGTGCCCGCAGTCAGGCGGGCACACGTACCGCGCAGGCGGCTTGTGGATGACCACGGACAGCCCGACGAGTGCGAACGCGACCACCACGATGGCCACGCCCCAGTTGCGCAGCAGGCGGCGATACGACGTCCGGTGGGGCGGTTGGGCGTCGTAGGTGCCTCGCATCGTCGAGTAACCCGGACTCGTGTTCTCGGCGGTCGGTTCGTCAG
>DATEIG010000161.1:0-5534 GCA_035279185.1 Mycobacterium sp. | reverse complement strand
CGATCTGGCAGCAGCGCTCGGGCGGTCCGAAAACGCGGTATCGCAAGCGCTTCGGGTTCTCCGGCAGCAGGGCTGGGTGAGTTCGACCCGGGTCGGACGAGAGGTCAGTTACCGGCTCGAGGACGAGATCGTCCACGACCTACTGCACCGAATCGGCGCTCAGCACGGCTGACGCCGACCACTGTCCAGGAGCTCGACATGATTCGGACACGCCTGCTGTCCTGGACGTGAGGCAAACCTGAATATCTGTTCAGCTAGACAGGTGTTCAAATGGGTCCTAGGCTCGTCCCGGTGAGTGTCGCGACGCAGTCGGAAGCCGCCGGAACCACCCGTTTCGACCGAACCGACTGGATGTCGATCGCTGCGATGAGCGGGGTCGTCGTCGCGCTCCACGTCTTCGGCTGGGGTGTGCTGGTGCTCGGTGTGGCCCCGCAACACATCACTCTCGGGTCCGCCGGAGTGTTCGGCGTCGGCCTCGGGGTCACGGCCTACCTGCTCGGCGTGCGGCACGCATTCGACGCCGACCACATCGCCGTCATCGACAACACCACCCGCAAGCTCGTCGGGGAGGGCACCCGATCGGTGTCCGCCGGCTTCTGGTTCTCGCTGGGGCATTCCAGCGTCGTGTTCGGGCTGGCGTTCCTGCTGGCGATCGGCGTGCGCGCGATCGTCGGGCCGGTGCAGGACGAGGGCTCGCCGATGCTGCAGACCCTCGGGCTGGTGGGATCCCTTGTCGCGGGCACCTTCCTGATCCTGATCGGACTCTCGAACCTGTTCGCCGCGGTGGGGATCGCGAAAGTGTTCCGCCGCATGCGCAGCGGCGAGCTGGACGAGGCCGAACTCGAGCGTCAACTGCTGCAGCGGGGATTCCTTGCGCGGATATTCGCCAAGCTCATGCGGCGGGTGAACAAGCCGTGGCATCTGTACCCCGTCGGTCTGCTGATGGGCCTCGGCTTCGACACCGCCACCCAGGTGGCGCTGCTGGTGCTGGCCGCAGGCACCGCCGCGTTCACGCTGCCGTGGTACGCGATCCTGGTGCTACCCGTCCTGTTCGCCGCCGGAATGAGCCTCTTCGATGCGGTCGACGGCATCCTGATGTCGCGGGCCTACGGGTGGGCGTTCCTGCAGCCGGTCCGCAAGGTCTACTACAACCTGACCGTCACCGTGCTCTCGGTGATCGTCGCGCTGGTCGTCGGCGTCATCGTGCTCGTGGGTCTGTTGACCGAGCGACTCGGGATCGACTCGGGGCCGTTGGCGGTCATCGGATCGGCGAACCTGGAATTCGTCGGCTTCCTGATCGTCGGGATCTTCATCGTCGCCTGGCTTGTCGCGCTTGCCATTTGGCGGTTCGGAGAGGTCGAGAAGAGATGGGTCGCGACAGCCGCTGAGTGATCCGATGATATCTGTCCAACTGTTCAGATATTGTGATAACGTGGTGTCAGGTCGGTCGGGTGCCGAGTCGATGCAGCAATCGATTACTTCCTCCCGATGAGGCGGTAGCGGCACCACGGCCGACCTTTCAGTGGTTCAGAGCCCGGCTCGCTCCAGCGCCTCGTCGAACTCCTCCATCGCGTCCTTCGGGCTCTTCCCGGCGTCCATCGCTCGCGTGTAGACCGAATAGAGGTCCGCACCGGTTTCCGCGAACCGGTTGTCCCAGTCGGCGGAGTTCCGCCGCCAATACCCCATGACGTCGAGTCGGCTCGACTCCCAATGCAATTCGCGGCGTAGATGCTTGCGGACGGCACGGGCGTCGCCCGCTTCACCGGCGAACCAGCAGTAGCCGAGCCCGCGTGCCGAGGTGTGCGCCCTCACCGTTCGCGTCACCGCGCCATCGGGCGCGGGCACCACGGCCACGTCGTGCCAATGGGGAACGTAGTCGAGGGCGTCGTCGAGCACGTCGACGACGACGGTCGTCGGTATGATCGGCGGCTTCTCCAGGATGCGCGCGAGCGCGGGCAGCCCCGCCATATCCGCGACGAGTAGCTGCCAGTCGGTCGCAGGCGGTGGCCGATACCACGAGTTGGCGTGCGCCAGAGCAACTTCGTCGCCTGCAGTCGCGCGATTCACCCATGCCGTTCCGACGCCGTCGCCGTGCAGGAGGATGTCGACGGCCAGCCGCGCGTGCTCACGAGGGTCCTGGCGAACGGTGTAGGTGCGTCCCGGTGCGGAGTCTCCCGTTCCGAAATAGAATCCGACGGCGGTGTCCGGTTCGGTCGGCAGGTCCAGGCGCCCGATGTCGGGTGCGTCGAGGGTGACCCGGACGAAATGCCGGTTCAGATAACGGGATCCGACGATCGAGCCCGGCACACGCTCGTTACTCAGTGGCGGCGGGCCGGCGGCCACGGCGGTTCACCGCACAGTGCGAGGAGGGCGTTCTCGATGACCTCCGGCAGCGCCGGATGGATCCAGTACTGGCCCCTGGCCATGTCCTGTCCGGCGAGTCCGAAGCTCATCGCCTGAATGATCGGCTGGATCAGCGACGACGCCTGATAGCCCATGATGTGGGCGCCGAGGATCTTTCCGGTATCGGCCTCGACGATGATCTTCGCGATGCCGGTGGTGTCCTCCATGGCCCACCCGTAGGCGACGTCGCCATAGTCCTGCACCTTCGATGCGATCGTGTATCCCTGTGCGCGGGCCTGGTTCTCGGTGAGCCCGACCATCGCGATCTGCGGATCGGTGAATACGGCCGATGGCACGAAGCGGTGGTCCGACTGTTTGAGGGTTTCGGTCTCGTTCCAGTCGAGGAGCAGGTTCTCCTTCACCACGCGAGCCTCGTGGTTGGCCACATGCTTGAGCTGGTATTCCGAACTCACGTCCCCGAGCGCGTAGACGTTGCGCGCGGTGGTGCGTTGGTATTCGTCGACGACGACGCTGCCGTCGCGCACCTCGATGCCTGCCTTCTCGGCATCGAGGAGATCACCGTTGGGAATGCGGCCCGTCGCCACGAGCACGGCATCGCCCTGCAGTGTCGCCCCGTTGTCCATCGTCAGCGTGACGCCGTCGCCGTCCTCGCTGGCGCTGACCACGTTGCAGTGGTTGTGGATCTCCCACTTCTTCGAGGCGATGTCGGTGAACCGCTCGCACACGGTGTCGTCGCAGTGTCGCAGCAGTGTGCCGCCGCGAATCACCAGTGAGACGCGGGTTCCCAACGCGGCGAACGTGTGGGCGAACTCCGCGGCCACGAAGCCGCCCCCGATGATGATGAGGTGGGAAGGCAGTTCGCCGATCCGCATGATGTCGTCGCTGGTGTAATACCGGACGCCGCAATCCTGTATCGCGTCGGGCACCGAAACGCGCGATCCCGCCGCGATCACCACCTGGTCCGCGGTGAACTCCTCACCGTTGTCCGTGCGCAACTGGTAGCGGCCGTCGGCGGTCGCCGCGGTGAAGCGGGTGTGGGACTCGTACACCTCGACGTTCGGCGAGGAACGCCGGTAGTTCGCGCCGCCCATCGCAATCGGGTCGATGCGCCCGAACACGCGCGAGACGATGTCGCTCCACCGAACACCGTCGAGCGTCGCGTCGACTCCGAATTTCGCTGTGTCACGGACGGTCTGGGCGACCTCCGCGGCGTAGACGAACATCTTGGTCGGGATGCAGCCGACGTTGAGACAGGTGCCGCCGAACGTGCCCTGCTCGCATATCGCGACGCGCTTGTCGGTGTACCGCTCGTCGAGGATCGAGTTGCCCGATCCGGTGCCGATGATCGCGATATCGAAATGTTCCACCCGGGTCATCCTTGTTCGGATTGTGCTTGTGCGCCTGCCGATCGAGACCAATCGGCATACCAGTCGAGCCACTTGCTCAGTTCGCGGAACGCGGCGGCGCGCGGCTCCGCCAACGACAGAAACACGTCGTGCTTGGCGTCGACGATCGGCACGATCGTGGTGCGGTTGCCGATGCAGCCCGCCCAGCGCGCGATCTGCTCGACGTCGAGGACCGCGTCGCCGCGCTGGATGGTCTCGGGGTCGGGCACCTCACGGACGCTGTGGTCCGAGCGCAGGATCAGATTCGGCACGCCGACATCGAGGCCGCGGTGCAGGCGGGCGTGTCCGCGTCTGATCGCGTGGATCCATCCGAACGTCACGGGGAAGCCTCCGACCGGTTTCCAGTTCAGGTCGTAGTCGAACTCGCCGTGGTAGTCGCGGTGCAGCGAGCTGCCGTAGCCGCCCTCGGTGGGGGTCCGGGCCACCAGCTTCTTACGGAAGCGCGAGATCGCGCCGATCGCCGCGGTGCCGACGGTGCGCAGGATCGCCGGTCCCTGCAGGTCCAGCCATGGGCTGTTGAGGACGAGGCCGTTGACGTGCCGGGCGGCGGTGACGCCGCGCCGTCGCAACCGGTCCAGCCACAGCGACACGATGAGCCCGCCCGCCGAATGGCCGTAGATGAGCACCTTCGCCCCGCCGGTGGCCGCGGTGACGATGTCGAGCGCGCGTTCCAGTTCGGTGTCGTAGCGGGCCAGGTCGGTGGTGAAGTGCGGAGTCTGGCCCTCCCGCCAGGACCGCCCGCACTTGTGCAGGTCCAAGGCGTAGAACGCGAAGCCGCGGTCGATGAAGGCGTCGGCGACCTCGGTGTGGAAGAAGTAGTCGGTGAACCCGTGCACCAGCAGGACGGCGTGCTGGGCGGGCACGTCGCGGTCGCCGGCCCGAACAAGGGTGGCCACCAGGTCGCCTTCGCCGTCGGGGTCGGGGCCGAGGGCGAGGGTCTGCTGCCAGTAGCCAGGCAGAACATCGGGCTCCCAGGCGGTCACGTCAGCTACCTTAACCGCGGCCAGGTGGGGCGGTCGGGGCCGACGCTCCGCGGGATAACCTGGGGGTCGTGTCTGCCCCGGTGTCGCCTTCGTGAGTGTCTCGTTGCGCCGAGCGTGGGCCAAGGACCTGGACACCGCAACCCTCTACGAGCTGCTCAAGCTGAGGGTCGAGGTGTTCGTCGTCGAGCAGGCGACACCGTATCCCGAACTCGACGGCCGCGACCTCTCGGCCGAGACCCGTCATTTCTGGCTGGAGGGCGCCGACGGCGACGTCATCGCCACCTTGCGCCTGATGGAAGAGCACGCGGGCGGCGAGAAGGGGTTCCGCATCGGCCGGGTGTGCACCAAGCGCACGGCGCGCGGCCACGGCCACGCGAATCGGCTGCTGCAGTCGGCCTTGGCCGAAGTGGGAGACTACGCGTGCCGCATCAACTCCCAGACCTACCTGGAAGACATGTACAGACACCACGGCTTCGTCCGCGACGGCGACGAGTTCCTCGACGACGGCATCCCGCACGTGCCGATGCTGCGCGGCGGAAGCGAATAACCGTGACGCCGGGCTACCCGTTCAGCGCGATCGTCGGTCACGACCGGCTGCGGCTGGCGCTGGTGCTGTGCGCGGTGCGGCCCGAGATCGGCGGTGTGCTGATCCGCGGGGAGAAGGGCACCGCGAAATCGACCGCGGTGCGCGGCCTGGCGCAGGTGCTCGCCGCCGTCGACTCCGAGTCGTCGCTCGTGGAGCTCCCGATCGGGGCGACCGAGGACAGGGTGGTCGGTTCGC
>DATEIG010000160.1:0-23710 GCA_035279185.1 Mycobacterium sp. | reverse complement strand
AGGGACGCCGCATCGATGTACACCTCGGTGTCGAACTCCGCGCCGTCGTCGGTACGCAGGTTGTCCCACGCTGCGACCGCCGCATCCCAGTCGGCACCCGTCGGGGCGTGCGGCCGTCCGCGCAGAAACTCATATGTCGTCTCGTCGGGCGCGACCATGCCCGCGCGCGCGCCGGCTTCGATGCTCATGTTGCAGATCGTCATCCGCCCTTCCATCGACAGCGCTTCGATGGCGCTGCCGCGGTATTCGATGACGTGGCCCTGTCCGCCGCCCGTGCCGATCTTGGCGATCACGGCGAGGATGATGTCTTTCGCGCTCACGCCTGCGGGCAGTTGCCCGTCGACGTTGACCGCCATCGTCTTGAACGGCCGCAGCGGCAGCGTCTGGGTCGCGAGCACATGCTCGACCTCCGATGTGCCGATGCCCATCGCGAGCGAACCGAATGCACCGTGCGTCGACGTGTGGCTGTCACCGCACACGACCGTCATGCCCGGCTGGGTGAGTCCGAGTTGCGGTCCGATGATGTGCACGATGCCTTGTTCGGCGTCGCCCATCGGATGCAGTCGGATACCGAACTCCTCACAGTTGCGTCGCAGCGTTTCGACCTGAGTGCGCGAGACCGGGTCGGCGATCGGTTTGTCGATGTCGACCGTCGGCACGTTGTGGTCCTCGGTGGCGATGGTCAGATCAGGTCTGCGTACCGGACGCCCCGCGAGCCGCAACCCGTCGAATGCCTGGGGGCTGGTCACCTCGTGAACAAGATGCAGATCGATGTAGATCAGGTCGGGTTCCCGGGAGTCGCCCGTGCCGCCGCCGAGTGCGACGACGTGGTCGTCCCAAACCTTCTCCGCCATGGTGCGCGGCCTGGTGTCGGTGCTCATACTTGACTATCTCACAATCTGGAACGGTAGTATCTCCTTGTGAGACAGGATAGCGGTATCGGCGTGCTGGACAAAGCGGTGGGACTGCTGCACACGATCGCCGAGTCGCCCTGCGGGCTGGCCGAACTGTGCGAGCGCACCGGATTGCCGAGGGCCACGGCGCACCGGCTTGCCGCAGGTCTGGAGGTCCACCGCCTGCTCGCGCGCGACGCCGAAGGCCGCTGGCGGCTGGGGCCCGCACTGGTCGAATTGGCCGGGCACGTCAATGATCCGCTGCTTGCCGCAGGTGCGGCGGTGCTGCCCCGGTTGCGCGAAATCACCGGTGAGAGCGTTCAGCTGTATCGACGGGAGGGCACGTCGCGAATTTGCGTGGCGGCCCTGGAACCGCCTGCGGGATTGCGGGATACGGTTCCCGTCGGCACTCATCTCCCGATGACTGCGGGGTCGGGCGCGAAGATCCTTCTGGCGTTCAGCGACGCGGCGACGCAACAGGCGGTACTGCCCGGCGCCACGTTCACCGACCGCACACTGGCCGAGGTGCGCAAGCGCGGCTGGGCGCAGAGCGTCGCCGAGCGTGAGCCCGGCGTGGCGAGCGTCTCGGCGCCGGTGCGCGACGGACGGGGTCAGGTGATCGCGGCGGTGTCGGTGTCAGGACCCATCGACCGGATGGGCCGCAGACCGGGTGCGCGATGGGCAGCAGACCTGCTCGCGGCCGCGGATGCGCTGACGCGAAGGCTCTGACTCCCACGCGCTCGATTCTGCGGTGAGATCGCACTTCTGCGTCGGGACGCGATCTGTCAGCAGGATCGATGAAGGAGAGAAGAGAGAGTGTGTACCCCCGATGGGATTCGAACCCACGCTACCGCCGTGAGAGGGCGGCGTCCTAGGCCGCTAGACGACGGGGGCTAGAACATTTTCCGAAGGGCCAGCATAGCTCAGGTGCCGTGCCGACCCTAATCGTCACTGCTGCTGGGGTACCAGGACTCGAACCTAGAATGGCTGAACCAGAATCAGCTGTGTTGCCAATTACACCATACCCCATTGGCCGCCCATAACTGCTGGTCACGGGCTGTTTTCCGGCTAGGCGGCCAGTTCACGTGCAACTGGCCTGTGTTGCCGGGCCGACGTGCAGATTACCAAAGATTTCGCATGGTCTTTCACGCGCCGGCTGCTGCGCGGTCCCGACCGGCACGCAGGCGCGCCAGGCTGCGGTCCCGACCGAGCAGCTCAAGCGACTCGAACAGCGGCGGACTGACCGTTGATCCCGTCACCGCCACCCGGATCGGACCGAACGCCCTTCGCGGTTTGAGCTCGAGCCCGTCGAGCAGCGCGCTCTTGAGCGCCGACTCGATACCTGCGGTGTGCCATCCGTCCACGCCGTCGAGCGCGACCAGCGCCGCGTCGAGCACCGGAGCCGCGTCGGCGCGCAGTTCCTTGGCCGCCGCCTTCTCGTCGAGCGCGTAATCGTCGTCGTTGAGGAACTTCAACAGGTCCCACGCGTCGGCCAGCACGACGATGCGGGTCTGCACCAGGCGCGCGGCCTCGGCGAACCCGTTGTCGTCGAGGCCGGTGTCGTGACCGTGGGTGTCGAAGTACGCGCGCAACCGTTGCGCGAAGTCGTCTTCGGCCAACAGCCGAATGTGATCGGCGTTGAGCGCATCGGCTTTCTTCTGGTCGAACCGGGCCGGGTTCGAGTTGACGTCTCTCACGTCGAAGGCGGCGACCATCTCGTCGATGCTGAACACGTCGCGGTCGTCGGCGATCGACCAGCCCAGCAGCGCCAGGTAATTCAGCAGTCCCTCCGGGATGAAACCGCGGTCGCGGTGAAGGAACAGGTTGGACTGCGGATCGCGCTTCGACAGTTTTTTGGTGCCCTCGCCGAGCACCGCGGGCAGGTGACCGAAGTCCGGAATGCGATCGGCGACACCGATGCGCATCAACGCCCGGTACAGCGCGATCTGCCGCGGTGTGGACGACAGGAGGTCTTCGCCGCGCAACACATGAGTGATCTTCATCAGCGCGTCGTCCACCGGATTGACCAACGTGTACAGAGGGTCTCCACTCGCACGGGTCAGCGCGTAGTCAGGAACGCTGCCCGGCGCGAACGTGGTCTCGCCGCGGACGAGGTCGTGCCAGGTGATCGGCTCGTCGGGCATCCGCAGTCGCAGCACCGGCCGGCGTCCCTCGGAGCGGTGGGCGTCGCGCTGCTCATCGGTCAGGTCGCGATCGAAGTTGTCGTAGCCGAGTTTCGGGTTGCGTCCCGCAGCGACGTGACGCGCCTCGACTTCCTCAGGTGTGGAATACGCCTCGTACACCTCCCCCGCGGCGACCAACCGCGAGAGCACGTCTCGGTAGATCTCGCGGCGCTCGGACTGCCGATAGGGGGCGTATGGTCCGCCGATCTCGGGACCCTCGTCATAGTTGAGGCCGAGCCAGTTCAGGGCGTCGAGAAGCGCGAGGTAGCTCTCCTCGCTGTCGCGTTCGGCATCGGTGTCCTCGAGGCGGAACACGAAGTCGCCACCGGTGTGGCGTGCGTACGCCCAGTTGAACAGCGCGGTCCTGATCAGACCGACGTGCGGCGTGCCGGTCGGCGACGGACAGAACCGAACCCGCACCCTGTCGTCTGTCATGACTTCCCTTTGCGTACAACGGGATTGGTGAGTGTCCCGATACCTTCGACAGTGACGCTGACGGTGTCGCCGTGCTCGAGCGGCCCGACACCGTCCGGCGTTCCGGTCAGGATGAGATCGCCCGGCAGAAGCGTCATCACCGCCGATATCCATTCGACGACGGCACCCACGTCGTGAATCATGTTCGACGTCCGGCTGTCCTGCTTCACCTCACCGTTGACCTCTGTCCGGATCGCGAGATCCGAAGGGTCGACGTCGGTGACGATCCACGGGCCCACGGGACAGAACGTGTCGTGGCCCTTGGCCCGTGTCCACTGGCCGTCCTTCTGTTGTTGGTCGCGCGCGGAGACGTCGTTGGCAACGGTGTAGCCGAGGATGTTCTCGACGACCCGGGACGCCGGAACGTCCTTGCACGGCCGTCCGATCACCGCGGCCAACTCCCCCTCGAAGTGCACAGGGTTGGCGTCGGCCGGCAGCTGTATCGGAACGTTCGGCCCGACGATCGCCGTGTTCGGCTTCATGAAGATGATCGGGTCTGTGAACTCACCTGCCCCGCCGGATTCCTTCGCGCTCCTCGCGGCCGCGGCCATCTCCGCGATGTGTGCCGCGTAGTTCTTGCCGATGCAGACGACCTTGCTGGCCAGAATCGGCGCCAGCAGCCGAACATCGGCCAGCGGCCACTGGCGTCCGGTGAAGGTCGGGTTGCCGAACGGATGCTCGGCGATCTCCCTGACGACCGCGTCGGGGCCATCGGGTGTTCCCTCGATGCTGACGAAAGCGACCCCGTCGGGGCTGGCGATCCGGCCTAGGCGCATCCCCCCAGCCTAGTGGGCGCCCCGACCGTCGACCCACGCCAGCCAGCGTTCCATATTGTGAGATAGAAGTTCAATATGATGAGACAGCGGTGTAGACATGACTGCATGACGGTCGACACGATCAGCACGATGCGACGCTGGTCGATGCTCGCTATCGCGCTGACCGCGACGCTGTTCGCCAACGTGTTCATCAACGGTGCGGCGTTCCTCATTCCGACCTTGCACACCGAGCGCGGCCTCGACCTGGCAGCGGCAGGGCTGCTGTCGGCGATGCCGAGTTTCGGGATGGTGATCACCCTCATCGCATGGGGGTACGTCGTCGACCGGGTCGGCGAACGCATCGTGTTGGCGCTCGGCTCGGCGCTGACTGCGGCCGCCGCTTTCGCTGCGGCGTCCGCGCATACGTTGTTCGCGGTCGGCGCGTTCCTTCTGCTCGGCGGAATGGCGGCAGCGAGCAGTAACACCGCCAGCGGCAGGCTTGTGGTCGGGTGGTTCCCTCCGCATCAACGCGGGCTCGTCATGGGTATCCGGCAGACGGCTCAGCCGTTGGGAGTAGGCCTTGGCGCGCTGGTGATTCCGCGCTTGGCGGAGAACTACGGCGTTTCGGCGGCACTGCTCTTCCCCGCGGGGCTGTGTGCCGTAGCCGCGGTCGTCTGCGCATTGGCGGTGCAGGATCCGCCCCGGCCGCCGCGCGCGGAGGCCGACGAAAGCGATCTCGCCAATCCGTATCGCGGGTCGGCCACGTTGTGGCGCATTCACGCCGTGTCAGTGCTACTGGTGGCCCCCCAGGTCGTGGTGTGGACCTTCACGTTGGTGTGGCTGATGGCCGAGCGCGGATGGTCGGCGGCATCGGCAGGCCTGCTCGTCACATCGGCACAGGTGCTCGGTGCGGCGGGACGCATCGCGGCGGGCCGGTGGTCGGACATCGTGAGCTCGCGGCTGCGGCCTGTCCGCATCATCGCGATGGCGGCTGCCGCGTCGATGGGACTGCTGGCACTGACCGACTGGCTGAACTCGCCGATCAGCGTTGCGATGGTGATCGTCGCCTCGGTGATCACCGTGTCCGACAACGGATTGGCATTCACCGCGATTGCGGAGATCGCGGGGCCCTTCTGGAGCGGACGAGCACTGGGCACTCAAAACACCAGCCAATTGCTCACCGCGGGCGTCGCCCCGCCGCTGTTCGGCGCCCTGATCGGCGTTGCCGGCTACGCGGCGGCATTTGCGGTGTGCGCACTCTTTCCGCTCATCGCGATTCCCCTCGTTCCCGTCGAATCAGACCCGCTGAACGGTGATCCCGCCGCATCATGATCAAATGTCGCATCAAAGCGTGCAGCTTGTGCCACAGTTGCTGCGCAACCACGTAGGAGGTGGCCGATGCGGCGACTGGTCGGACCGGCGGTCTCAACCGTTGCGGCGGTCGCCACCGTGGCCGCCTGTTCCTTCTCCGCCGGGTCGAGCGTTGCAGTCGACAAGAACGCCCTGGCCAAGAAAATCGCGCAGCAGGTCGGCGGTGCGCCGGAATCCGTCGAATGCCCCGACGATCTCAAAGGCGAAGTGGGCGCGACGACTCGGTGCACACTCGACGACGCGGGCCAGACGTATGGCGTGGACGTGACGGTGGCCAAGGTCGACGGCGCCGACGTCGAGTTCGATCTGAAGCTCGACGACAGACCGCAGTAAAAGCGCGGATTCGTTGCAACGTCGAAGTCACCGGCGCGGCAACAGCAGAAGTGCCGCGACCAGAAAGCACAGCGCGCCGACAAATGTGCCCGCGTTGGCGAGCAGGGCGTCTTCGGTGACGCCGGATTGGGTGACCCATGCGCCGAGCGCCGAGACACCGAATGCCAGACATCCGATCATGTTGATCCACTCGGCCTGCCAGTCGCGCTCTTTCAACTCGATGAGCCCGACCACCGCCGTCACAGCCACGATGCCGAGAACGCCGCTCACCAGAAAGGCGACCGACCCCAGCATGTCGGGCGCCCACACCAGGCGTCGCTCCGGCCTGACCGTGTGCACCCACAGCGCCGCGCCGGTGCTGATGTTGAACAATATCGTGCCGACGAATTGCGTTGCAGCCGAATACCATCCGACGCCGAGCGAGGGGCGGGCCAGCACCAGCTGCATCCACCCCGCGGTGGTGAAGAACCAGGACCCGATGAAGCACAACAGGTTGGGCAGGCCTGCCCCGGCCGTCGCTGACATGCCCGGCACAGTGGCGACCGCGAAGAATGCCGACCCGATGGCGAACAGCCAGCACTGCCGCCGCAGGGTTGCCAACGAGCGGCCTACAGGCTCGCGATGATCCGTTCGCCGACCTCTGCCGTCGACAGCTTCCCGGCACCCCGTGTGGCCAGGTGCTGCTCGACCGCTTTGTCGACGCGCGCGGCAGCTTCGGTCTCACCGACGTGGGACAGCAGCAGCGCGACGGACATGATCGCCGCGGTCGGGTCGGCGATGCCCTGCCCGGCGATGTCGGGCGCGCTGCCGTGCACCGGTTCGAACATCGACGGGTTGGTGCGTGTCGCATCGATGTTGCCGCTGGCGGCCAGACCGATGCCGCCGGAGACTGCGGCGGCCAGGTCGGTGATGATGTCGCCGAACAGGTTGTCGGTGACGATCACGTCGAACCGGCCGGGATCGGTCACCATGTGAATAGTGGCCGCATCGATGTGCTGATAGGCGACCTCGACGTCGGGGTACTCGCTACGAACGTCGTCGACGACCCGCGACCACAGCCTGCCCGCGAACGTCAGCACGTTCGTCTTGTGCACGAGCGTCACGTGCTTGCGTCGCTCGGCGGCCCGTGCGAAGGCGTAGCGGGCGACGCGTTCGACCCCGAATGCGGTGTTCAAGCTGACCTCGGTGGCCACCTCGTGCGGTGTTCCCGCGCGGATGACTCCGCCAGTGCCGGTGTAGGGGCCTTCGGTCCCCTCGCGCACGACGACGAAATCGATCGGCGGGTTACCCGCCAACGGGCTGTCGACGCCGGAATACAGCCGCGACGGCCGCAGATTCACGTGGTGGTCGAGTTGGAACCGCAGCGTCAGCAGCAGCCCCCGCTCGAGCACACCGCTGGGTACGGACGGATCGCCGATGGCGCCCAACAGAATTGCGTCGTGGCCTTTGAGTTCGTCGACGACGCCGTCGGGCAGGGTTTCCCCCGTCGCGTGATAGCGGCGGGCGCCCAGGTCGTACTCCGTTTTCTCGACGCCGGGCAGCACCGTGTCAAGGACTTTGAGCGCCTCTGCGATGACTTCCGGTCCGATGCCGTCGCCGGCGATGACGGCCAATTTCATGTCAGGTCCACCACTTCGAGCAGGTTGGCGCCGACGGCGTCGGCGATCTCGGTACGCAGTTCGGCGGGCACGTCGCGGTCGATGCGCAGCAAGACCGTCGCGCTCTCGCCCTCGGCGTCCTCGCTGAGTTGCGCGGCGTGGATGTTGATACCGGCGGAGCCGAGCAGCGTGCCGATCTTGCCGAGTGTGCCCGGCTGGTCGGCGTAATTGATGATGAGGTTCGTGCCCTCGGCGCGCAGATCGAAGTTGCGACCGTTTATCTGAACGATCTTCTCCACCTGCTGCGGACCCGACAGCGTGCCCGCCACGTTGGCCACCCCGCCGTCGGCGCACACGGCGCGCACATCGACGACACTTCGGTGGTTGGGGCTTTCGGTCGCGGTGCTGATGCTCGCCTCGACGCCGCGTTCGGCGGCCAGTGCCGGAGCGTTGACGAATGTCACCGGATCCTCGATCACCGAGGAGAACAGCCCGCGTAGGGCCGAAAGCCGCAGCACCTCAACCTCTTCGGAGGCGAGCTCGCCCTGCACCTGCACGGAGAGGGACACCGGAAGCTCCGCGGAGAGCACGCCGATCAGCAACCCGAGCTTGCGCACGAGGTCGAGCCACGGCGCAACCTCCTCGCCGACGACGCCGCCGCCGACGTTCACAGCGTCGGGCACGAATTCGCCGGCCAGGGCGAGCTTCACGCTCTCGGCGACGTCGGTGCCCGCGCGGTCCTGCGCCTCGGCCGTCGACGCGCCGAGATGCGGTGTGACGACCACCTGCGGCAGATCGAACAGCGGGCTCTCGGTGGTCGGTTCGGCGGCGAACACGTCGAGTCCCGCGGCGCGGACGTGTCCGCTGGAGACGGCTTCGGCGAGGGCTTCCTCGACGATCAGGCCGCCGCGTGCGGCGTTGACGATGATGACGCCCGGCTTCGTCTTGGCCAGTGCCTCCTTGCCGATGAGCCCCGCGGTCTCGGGCGTCTTCGGCAGGTGCACCGAGATGAAGTCCGCGCGCTCCAGCAGTTCGTCGAGGGTCAGCAGCTCGATGCCCAGCTGCGCGGCGCGGGCGGGCGAGACGTACGGGTCGTAGGCGACGACGTGGGTGCCGAAGGCGGCTAGCCGCTGCGCGACGAGCTGGCCGATGCGGCCGAGCCCCACCACGCCGACCGTCTTGCCGTAGATCTCCGTACCGGAGAACGACGACCGCTTCCAGGTGTGTTCGCGCAGAGACGCGTCAGCGGCCGGGATCTGGCGCGCCGCGGACAGCATCAGCGCGAGCGCGTGCTCGGCGGCGCTGTGGATGTTGCTGGTGGGCGCGTTGACGACCAGCACACCGCGGGCGGTGGCGGCGTCGACGTCGACATTGTCGAGGCCGACACCCGCGCGCGCCACGATCTTCAGCTTGGGTGCCGCTGCCAACACCTCGGCGTCAACGGTCGTCGCGGAACGGACCAGCAGCGCGTCGGCCTCCGGCACGGCGGCCAGCAGCTTCTCGCGATCGGGGCCGTCGACCCAGCGGACCTCTACCTGGTCGCCGAGCGCGGCGACGGTCGACTCGGCCAATTTGTCGGCGATAAGTACGACGGGGAGACTCACCCGGCCAGACTAATGGGCTTGAATGACGGGGTGGAGGGCGGGAGAAAGCCAGACGTGGACGTGACCGTCGTCGGCAGTGGGCCCAACGGTCTGGCTGCCGCTGTCATCTGCGCACGAGCCGGCCTCGCCGTGCGGGTGATCGAGGGCCAGCCGACCGCGGGCGGTGGCGCCCGCAGCGCGCCTGACCCCGACTTCCCCGGCGTCCTGCACGACATCTGCTCCGCCGTGCATCCGCTGGGGATCGCTTCGCCGTTCTTCGCGGAGTTCGATCTCGCCGCGCGCGGGGTGCAACTCGTGGCACCCGAGGTGTCGTATGCGAACCCACTGCCCGGTCGGCCCGCAGCGGTCGCGTACCGGTCACTTGACCGCACCTGCGACGAACTCGACGACGGTGCGTCGTGGCGGCGGCTTTTCGGCCCGTTGACCGAACACGCCGACGGCGTCATCGGGTTCTTCCTCGGGGACAAGCGGTCACTCCCGCCTGACCTCGTGACGACCGTACGCACCGGCCTGCGGGTGTTGGCGCAAGGCAGTCCGGCATGGGGTCTGCTGCGCGGCGACGACGCGCGCGCACTGTTCACCGGTGTTGGTACACATGCCATTTCACGAATGCCCTCGCCGGTGAACAGCGGCGCCGGGCTGATGCTCGGCACGGTCGCACACACCGCGGGGTGGCCGGTGCCCGTCGGCGGCACACAGGTGATCTCCGATGCGCTGATCGCCGATCTACGCGCCCACGGCGGCGAGTTGGTGTTGGGCCAACCGGTCACCGCACCGCCCGACGGCGTGGTCATCTACGACACCGCGCCCACTGCACTGCTTCCCATCTACGGCGACGCCGTCCCGCCTCGCTACGCGAAAGCGTTGCGCCGTTACCGGTTCGGACCTGGAGTCTGCAAGGTCGATTTCGTGCTCTCCGGCGAGATTCCCTGGCTCGACCCGCGCGTCGGTCAGTCACCCACGGTGCACATGGGCGGGACTCGGGAACAGATGAAGCTCTGCGAACGCGAGATCGCCGCCGGCCGCCACGCCGAAGTGCCGATGACGCTGGTGTCCCTGCCGCATCTGTCCGATCCGTCGCGCATCGACGATCAGGGCCGGCGGCCGCTGTGGACATACGCCCATGTCCCGGCGCGTTCGACCGCTGACCTCACCGAGACGATCACCGCGATGTTCGAGGCCGCCGCTCCCGGTTTCCGCGACCTGGTGGTGTCGTCGCACTGCGTACCCGCGGCCCGGATGTCAGACCACAACGCCAACTATGTGGGCGGCGACATCATCGTCGGCGGCGCAACACTGTTCGCCGCGATGATCGGCCCGACACTGCGGCTCAACCCGTGGTCGACGCCGATTCCGAAGGCGTACCTGTGCTCGTCGGCGACGCCACCCGGCACGGGCGTGCACGGCATGGCAGGCTATTACGCAGCCCGCACGGTGCTGCGCAAGGAGTTCGGAATGAGGCAACTACCCAAGCTGTCACCGTGACGGCGGACCGTGAAGAGCTGCCCTGGCAGATGTTCGGCAGCGCCGCAGACGAATTGGCGGCGCACGTCACGGCAGACGGGTTCGCCCCCGACCTGATACTCGCCGTCGCGCGCGGCGGTCTGTTCGTCGCGGGCGCGCTGGGGTATGCGCTGGGGGTGAAGAACGTCGCGGTGATCAACGTCGAGTTCTACACCGGCGTCGACGAACGCCTGGACATGCCCGTGGTTCTTCCTCCGGTGCCGAGCGCCGTCGACCTCGCCGGAGCCCGGGTGCTGATCGCCGACGACGTGGCCGACACCGGCGAGACGCTGCGGCTGGTGCGCGACTTCTGCGCCGACCACGTCGCCGATGCCCGCTGTGCGGTTCTGTACCAGAAGCCGCAGTCATCCGTCGACTGCGAATACGTCTGGCGCAGAACCGACCGCTGGATCAACTTCCCCTGGTCGGCGCCCGACTAGCCGCGACTTCGGCGTGATTTCCCGCGCTCAACGCCGGTCATCACGCCGAAATCGCCAGAGGCTAGGCCGTTTCGGTGATGGGGCGGTCGACCCAGCTCATCAGGTCGCGCAGCTTCTTGCCGGTCACCTCGATCGGGTGCTCGGCATTCTGCTTGCGCAGGTCCTCGAGCTGCTTGTTGCCGCCCTCGACGTTGGCCACCAGCTTCTTCACGAAGGTGCCGTCCTGGATGTCGGAAAGAATGTCGCGCATCCGCTGCTTGGTGTCGGCGTCGATGACACGCGGACCCGACAGGTACCCGCCGAACTCCGCGGTGTCGGACACCGAGTAGTTCATCCGGGCGATGCCGCCCTCGTACATGAGGTCGACGATCAGCTTCAGCTCGTGCAGCACCTCGAAGTAGGCCAACTCAGGCTCGTAGCCTGCCTCCACCATCACCTCGAAGCCGGTCTTCACCAGTTCCTCGGTGCCGCCGCACAGCACGGCCTGCTCACCGAAGAGGTCGGTCTCGGTCTCGTCCTTGAACGTCGTCTTGATGACACCTGCCCTGGTGCCGCCGATGCCCTTGGCGTAGGACAGCGCGAGCGCCAGACCCTCGCCCTTCGGATCCTGTTCGACGGCAACGAGACACGGCACACCCTTCCCGTCGACGAACTGACGGCGCACCAGGTGGCCCGGCCCCTTGGGGGCGACCATGCCGATGGTGACGTTCGACGGTGGCTTGATCAGATCGAAGTGGATGTTGAGGCCGTGCCCGAAGAACAGCGCATTGCCGTCTTCGAGGTTCGGCTCGATGTCTCCTCTGAAGATGTCGGCCTGCGCGGTGTCCGGCGCGAGCAGCATGATGACGTCGGCCCACTTGGCGACCTCGGCGGGGGTGTCCACGTCGAGGCCCTGCTCGGTGACTTTCTCGCGCGACTTCGAGCCCTCTTTCAGGCCCACCTTCACCTCGACACCGGAGTCGCGCAGGCTCAGTGAGTGCGCGTGGCCCTGGCTGCCGTAGCCGATGACGCCGACCTTGCGTCCCTGGATGATCGACAGGTCCGCATCGTCGTCATAGAACATCTCTACTGCCACTGTTTTTCCTTCTCTTCTTTCAACGTTGCTGATTAAGGGGCTTTACTTGACGCCGATACCGCGCGGTCCGCGGGACAGCGACACGACTCCGGACTGCACGATCTCACGGATGCCGTGCGGCTCCAGCACACGCAGGAATGCTTCCAGCTTCTCCTGCGTGCCGGTCGCTTCGATCGTCAGCGACTCGGTCGAGACGTCGACGACCTTCGCGCGGAACAGGTTCACCGCCTCGATGACCTGACCGCGGGTCGAGGCGTCGGTGCGCACCTTGACCAACATCAACTCGCGCGACACCGAGTTTCCCTCGTCCTGCTCGACGATCTTGATCACGTTGATGAGCTTGTTGAGCTGCTTGGTGATCTGCTCGAGCGGGTGCTCGTCGACGGCGACCACGATCGTCATACGCGACAGGTTCTTCTGCTCGGTGGCACCGACGGCCAGCGACTGGATGTTGTAGCCGCGGCGGGAGAACAGCGACGCCACGCGGGCGAGCACGCCGGGCTTGTCCTCGACGAGCACCGAAAGGGTATGAGTGGGAACCGAACTGCTCATCAGGCGTGCCCCTCTTCCGGATCGTCGAACAGCGGACGGATTCCGCGGGCCGCCATGATCTCGTCATTGCCCGTGCCCGCGGCCACCATCGGCCACACCTGCGCGTCGGCGCCGACGATGAAGTCGATCACCACCGGGCGGTCGTTGATGGCACGCGCCTGGTTGATGACGTCTTCGACGTCTTCGGCCCGCTCGCAACGCAACCCGACGCAGCCGAGCGCCTCGGCGAGCTTGACGAAGTCCGGGATGCGATGGCTGTGGGTGGCCAGATCCGTTTGGCTGTAGCGCTCTTCGTAGAACAGCGTCTGCCACTGACGGACCATGCCGAGGTTGCCGTTGTTGATGAGCGCCACCTTGATCGGCGCACCCTCGACCGCGCAGGTGGCCAGTTCCTGATTGGTCATCTGGAAACAGCCGTCGCCGTCGATCGCCCAGACTTCGGCCTCCGGACGCGCGAACTTCGCACCCATCGCGGCGGGCACCGCGTACCCCATCGTGCCTAGGCCCCCGGAGTTCAGCCACGTCTTGGGGTTCTCGTATTTGATGAACTGCGCAGCCCACATCTGGTGCTGCCCAACGCCTGCGACGTACACGGCCTCGGGGCCGGCGATCTTGCCGAGCTGCTCGATCACGTACTCCGGTGACAGGCTGCCGTCGCTCTGCGGTCCGTAACTCAAGGGGTACGTGGACTGCACGCCGCGCAGGTACTCCCACCACTTGTCCATCGAGATGGTCGTCGTGCCGTCGCGTCGCAGCGCCTCGATCAGGTCGGTGATGACGGCCTTGACGTCACCGACGATCGGCACGTCGGCGTTGCGGTTCTTGCCGATCTCCGCCGGGTCGATGTCGGCGTGAATCACCTTGGCCTCGGGCGCAAACGACTCCAGCTTGCCCGTCACCCGGTCGTCGAAGCGCGTGCCGAGCGCGATCAGCAGATCACTGCGCTGCAGCGCGGCGACCGCGGCGACCGTGCCGTGCATGCCGGGCATACCCATGTTCTGCGGGTGGCTGTCAGGGAAGGCGCCGCGCGCCATCAGCGTCGTGACCACCGGAATGCCCGTCAGTTCCGCCAGTTCGCGGAGCTGCTCGGTGGCCTCGCCGCGGATCACGCCGCCGCCGACATAGAGCACCGGTTTGTGTGACGCCGCGATCAGCTTCGCGGCCTCGCGGATCTGACGGTTGTGCGGTTTGGTGTTCGGCTTGTAGCCGGGCAGCTCGAATTTCGGCGGCCAACTGAACGTGCACTGCCCCTGCAGCACGTCCTTGGGGATGTCGACGAGAACCGGGCCAGGCCGGCCCGAGCGGGCGATGTGGAACGCCTCGGCCATCACCCGCGGAATGTCGTCGCCGTCGCGCACCAGGAAGTTGTGCTTGGTGATCGGCATCGTGATGCCCGAGATGTCGGCCTCCTGGAAGGCGTCGGTGCCGATCAGCCCGCGTCCGACCTGACCGGTCACCGCCACCACCGGGATGGAGTCCATGTGCGCATCGGCCAGCGGCGTCACCAGGTTGGTGGCACCGGGGCCCGACGTCGCCATGCACACTCCGACCTTGCCGGTGGCGTGAGCGTAACCACTTGCCGCGTGTCCCGCGCCCTGCTCGTGGCGGACGAGGACGTGACGGAGCTTCTGCGAGTCGAAAAGCGGGTCGTACACCGGCAACACGGCACCGCCGGGGATCCCGAAGATGACGTCGACGTCGAGCTCCTCCAACGACCGGATGACCGACTGGGCTCCGGTTAGTTGTTGCGGGGCAACCTTGCGAGGGTGGCTTGACTGGCCTTGACCGCCCGCCTTCGCCGCGGATTGCGCAGCGTTGGCCTCGGCCAAATCCCCGTACGCCGGGTTCACCGGCGGCTGCGGGGGTCGTGTGGTTGGTGCGCTCACGATGTCCTTCTTCGTCGAGGTGTTTGGTTGGACTCTCAAATCACTGCTGGGGCAACAAAAAACCCCCGTCAGCGAGGCCGCTGTACGAGGGTTGCGCGTCGATACTTGTGACTATGCCCGAGTCAGGGCAAGCGCGGTATCAACGCGCAACCCAATTACTACGAGCAAGCCAAGGTTCTCCACAACAGACGACCGTAGTCTCCGCACTGGTCAACCGTCAAATTCCTGACCCGGCGCCGCGTGGTGGGACGATGGCAGACGTGAGCACCCCAGCCGAGCCCGAACCCGCCGAACCGGCCGTGATCCGGATCTCCCCGATGGCGCACTTCGCGGTCGGGTTCCTCCTGCTGGGCGCCCTGTCGCTGGTGCTGGCGTCGCCGTGGTTCACTCCGCTGCTCGTCATCCCCGTGGTCCTGTCGGCGTCGATCGTGCGGCTGCAGACCGTGGCGCGGCGCGACACCGTCACCGCCCGAAACCTGCTGAGCAGCGAGACGGTGCGGTGGGAGGACATCGACGGGCTGGCATTCAACAAGGGCTCGTGGGCGCGGGCCCAGCTCACCGACGGTCGCGAACTGAGGCTGCCCGCGGTCACGTTCTCCACGTTGCCCCAGTTGACGCAAGCGAGCGCGGGCAAAGTGCCCAACCCGTACAACTGACGGGTCAGGACAGCGGGTTGCCCCCGTTGAGGAACACCCAGAGCGCGATGCCGCCGCCGATACCGATCAGCAGGGCGGCGAACGAACCGATGAAGGGCCTGCGGGCCCAGCCGCGCCCGGCATCCAGCCCGTACCGCCCCGGTCCCGCGAGGATGATCGCGATGACGGCGACGACCAGGATGACCTTGTACTCGTGCCCGTCGGTCAGGAAATCGCGCAGCCGGGCCTCGTTGTGGGCGGCCATCGCCTCCACGAGCAGCCCGTTGACCAGGTAGGCCAGTGCGCCTGCGGCGGCCAGCGGGGTGAACAGACCGAGGATCAGCAGCAGGCCCGCCAATATCTGGGCTCCCGTGCCGATGTAGGTCAGCATGTCGGCGTGCTGGTAGCCGACCTCGGTCAGCCGGTCCTCGAACCCGTCGAGGCCGGGTCCGCCGAACCAGCCGAACGCTTTCTGCAGGCCGTGCACGATCAGCAGGGCGCCGACGGCCCAGCGCAGCAGCATCAGGCCGAGGTCCTGGGTGCCGCGGCGGTCGTCGGTCCGGTCGTACCCGGGGCCGATGTCAACCGGTTGGGCGTAGGGCCCGATCGGCCGGTTGTCCCCCGACTGCGCGTACGGCAGCGGCTCGGGCTCGCTGATCAGGCCGTATCCCGGCGCGGAGTCGTTTTTGTAGTTCGGGATGGCGGTGGTCTCGAAGTCGCCGGCGTAGGTCGACGACGGCAGATCGTCTTCGGGGTCGACCAGGCTTGCCGACGTGGGCCGGCCCAGGTCGTCGGGCCGCTGCCACTGGGGATTACTGGTCACACGCTCAGGGTAAGTGGTGGTGATCGGTGAACCGAGGATTGGCGCGGCACTTTTGGCCTCATATTCGCGGGTGCCCGCACGTAGGGGGAAGCACCGGCGTGGCGCGCATCGCGGAACAATCCGTAACCTGGCGGGCATGAAGCTGCGTGGGCCGTTGCGGGGCGTCGTCGCGGTGTCGTGCGCCGCCATGCTCGCGCTGTCCGGATGCGCGCGGTTCGACAGCGCACAGTCGCAACCGTTCACCGAGGAGCCCGAGCTCCGGGCGGGCCCGAGCTCGAGTCCCCCGCCGCCGCCTCCCCTGCCGCCGAAGCCGTTCCCCAAGGAGTGCCCGGCACCCGGAGTGATGCAGGGCTGCCTGGAGAGCACCAGCGGCTTGATCATGCTTCCCGACAGCCAGTCGGCGCTGGTCGGCGAACGCGTGACGGGCGCGGTCAAGGAGGTGTCCGTCCGGGCGGAGCCCAAGGTGAAAACCGTCATCCCTGTCGACGGCAGCGGTGACGGCGGCCTGATGGACATCGTGCTCTCACCGACCTACGCCCAGGACCGCCTGATGTACGCCTACGTCAGCACGCCGACGGACAACCGGGTGGTCCGCATCGCCGACGGCGACGTCCCGAAGCCGATCTTCACCGGCATTCCCAAGGGTGCGACGGGCAACATGGGAGCCCTGCAGTTCACCAGCCCGACCACGCTGATGGTGATGACGGGCGACGCGGGCGATCCCGCGCTGGCGTCCGACCCGGCCTCGCCCGCGGGCAAATTGCTGCGGATCGAACAGCCCACGACGGTCAACCAGGCACCGCAGACCACGGCGATGAGCGGGCTCGGTTCGGGCGGCGGGCTGTGCGTCGACCCCTCGGACGGCTCGCTCTACGTCGTCGACCGCACGCCGACGGCCGACCGGTTGCAGCGCATCACCAAGGATTCGAAGACCTCGACGGTGTGGACCTGGCCCGACAAGCCCGGAGTGGCGGGCTGTGCGGCGCTCGACGGCACCGTGTTGGTGAACCTGATCAACACCAAGCAGACGGTGGCCGTGCGGATGGCTCCAGACACCGGGTCGGTCACCGGCGAACCGGAAGTGGTCCGCCAGGATGTGCACGGTCACGCGTGGGCGTTGCAGACCTCGCCCGACGGAAACGTCTGGGGCGCAACGGTGAACAAGACGGCCGGCGATCCTGAGAAGCTCGACGACGTCGTGTTCCCGGTGTTCCCCTCCGGTGGCGGCTTCCCGCGCAGTAACGCCGACAACACCTAGGATCCGGTCGCGACGGTCAGGCGAAGTACCGCACGCGGCTCACAACCCGCGTCCCACCCGACAACTCGCAGAACACCACACCGCGCCCTTCCGGTGTGTCCACCGACGCGCTGATGGTGTCGCCTGTCGCGATCATCTTGAACCAGCGACCGCCACGCACCCGGTCGACGAAATCGCTCACCGAGGAGTGGGTCTGCTCACCGAGCGTGATCACGCTGTCGCGCAGCAGTTTTCGTGCCAGCACCTGGTTTCCTGCGACGGCGACGTCGAGGCACCGCCCGACGGTCTGCTTCGCGCGTTTCCCCGGCCGCTTCAGGGCTCGCAGGTATCCGGCGGTGCCGCCGAGCCCCTGGTTGCGAAGCAGTTCGCGGACCAGTCTGAGCGACGGGGGAAGCGACTTGAGGCCGTGGCGCAGCATCGGGACCATCATCGCGGGCAGTTCCCAGTGGGCACAGAGTCGCTCGATTGCCCAGTCGGCGTTGACCTCTCGCAGGTCGTAGCGCAGATGCATCGGCACATTCAGGGCCACGCCGGGAGCCATGATGATCTCGAGCATCAGGTCCCGCACGACCGTTCGACCGACCGAGACGTCGACGTCGCGGTGGAAGATGATCTGTCGCGGGGCGATGAATGTGTCGTAGAACCGGCCGATCTCGCCGTATCCCACGTGAGGCGCGGAACCATACGGGTCCTCGACGAGCGCGTCGGCCGTGAAGAGTCCCGTCCAGCCCGCCCGGTCGTGTGCGGCGGTCGCCGCCGGTGAGCGCTCGACCGCGGCAAGTAGATCAGCGTCGACCGCTGCCATCTAGGTGCAGGCCGCCAACACCAGCTCACGGACGCGCGCCGCGTCGGCTTGGCCCTTGGTCGCCTTCATCACCGCGCCGACGATCGCGCCGGCTGCCTGCACCTTGCCGCCGCGGATCTTCTCTGCCACATCGGGATTGGCGGCAAGCGCCTCGTCGACCGCGGCCTGGATCAGCGAATCATCGCGGACCAGTTCCAGGCCGCGCGCCTGCATCACGTCAGCGGGTTCGCCCTCCCCGGCCAGCACGCCTTCGACCACCACGCGGGCCAGCTTGTTGGACAGCTTGCCCTCGTCGACGAGGCCGACCACGGCGGCGACCTGTGCGGGAGAGATGTTCAGCGCGTCGAGTTCGACACCGGCCTCGTTGGCCTTCTGCACGAGGAAGTTGCCCCACCACGCCCTGGCCGCCTCGCTCGAGGCACCCTGTGCGACGGTCGCGGCGATGAGGTCGAGCGCACCGATGTTGACCAGGTCTCGCATGACCTCATCGGAGATGCCCCACTCCTGCTGTATCCGCTTGCGCTGCAGCCACGGGTATTCCGGGATCGTCTCGCGCAGCTTCTCCACGAACTCCGCATCGGGTGCGATCGGCTCGAGGTCGGGTTCGGGGAAGTACCGGTAATCCTGCGCGGTCTCCTTGCTGCGGCCCGGCGAGGTGTACCCGTCCTCGTGGAAGTGCCTGGTTTCCTGGTGGACCCGCTCACCGGAGTCCAGAACCGCTGCCTGCCTGCGCATCTCGTAACGAACGGCGACCTCGACGCTCTTCAGTGAGTTCACGTTCTTGGTTTCGGTGCGGGTGCCGAACTCCGTCGTGCCCGCAGGCTTGAGCGAGACGTTCGAGTCGCAGCGCATCGAGCCCTGATCCATGCGCACATCGGAAACACCGAGCGCCCGCAGCAGGTCTCGAAGCGCCGTCACGTAGGCGCGCGCGATCTCGGGGGCGCGTTCGCCGGTGCCCTCGATCGGCTTGGTGACGATCTCGATCAGCGGCACACCGGCGCGGTTGTAGTCGATCAACGATGTCGTCGCCCCCGCGATGCGGCCGGTCTCGCTGCCCAGGTGGGTGAGCTTGCCGGTGTCCTCCTCCATGTGCGCGCGCTCGATCTCAATGCGCCACGTGCTGCCGTCGTCGAGCGGAACGTCGAGGTAGCCGTTGATCGCGATCGGCTCGTCGTACTGGCTGATCTGGTAGTTCTTCGGCATGTCCGGATAGAAGTAGTTCTTGCGGGCGAATCGGCACCACGAGACGATCTCGCAGTTCAACGCCAGCCCGATCCGCATCGCGGACTCGACGGCGGTCTGGTTGAGCACCGGCAGCGACCCGGGCAGGCCGAGGCAGACCGGGCACACCTGGGTGTTGGGCTCGGCGCCGAAGCGGTTGGCGCAGCCGCAGAACATCTTGGTCGCCGTCGACAGTTCGACGTGCACCTCGAGCCCGAGCACCGGCTCGTAGCGCGCGACGACGTCGTCGTAGTCGACCAGCTCGGCCGTGGAAACAGACATGGCCCCGATCCTAGTGGGTCCCCTTTTCCCCGCGAAAAGACGCAAACGCCCGCAAAAACCCAGGAAAAGTGTGGCGTTTGCGTCTTCTCGGCAGAAGAAAATTAGCCGACGAACTCGGCGGCGTCGTCGTAGCGGCTCTGTGGCACCAGCTTCAGCTGACGGACGGCGTCGGCCAGCGGCACGCGGCCGATCTCCTGTCCCCGCAGCGACACCATCGTCCCGTATTCGCCTGCGTGGGCCGCGTCGGCGGCGTTGACGCCGAACCGGGTCGCCAGCACGCGGTCATACGGCGTCGGAGTGCCACCGCGCTGCACGTGACCGAGCACCGTCACCCGCACCTCTTTGTTGATGCGCTTCTCGACCTCGCTGGCCAACTGCTGCGCGACGCCGGTGAACTTCTCGTGGCCGAACTCGTCGATCCCGCCTTCGCGCAACTGCATCGAGCCCTCCGCGGGTTTGGCACCCTCGGCGACAACGCAGATGAAGTGCGCGTCGCCGCGCACGAACCGCTGCTTGATCAACCGGCAGACCTCTTCGACATCGAAGGGCTGCTCGGGGATCAGCGTCATGTGCGCGCCGGACGCCAGGCCCGCGTTCAACGCGATCCACCCGGCGTGGCGGCCCATCACCTCAACGAGCATCACCCGCTGATGCGACTCGGCGGTGCTGTGCAGCCGGTCGATCGCCTCACTGGCGACGCCGAGCGCGGTGTCGTGGCCGAACGTGACGTCGGTGCAGTCGATGTCGTTGTCGATGGTCTTGGGGACCCCGACGACGGGCACGTTCTCCTCCGACAGCCAGTGCGCCGCGGTCAGCGTGCCCTCCCCGCCGATCGGGATGAGCACGTCGATGCCGTTGTCGTCCAGTGTCTGCTTGATCTGGTCCAGGCCGGCCTTCAGCTTGTCCGGATGCACGCGCGCGGTGCCCAGCATGGTGCCGCCCTTGGCGAGCAGGCGGTCATTGCGGTCGTCGTTGCGCAGCTGGATGCGGCGATCCTCGAGAAGTCCGCGCCAGCCGTCGAGGAACCCGACGACCGACGAGCCGTACCGCACATCGCAGGTGCGCACGACCGCCCGTATCACCGCGTTCAGCCCGGGACAGTCGCCGCCGCCGGTCAAGATTCCGATCCGCATGACTCCCATCCTCCCCTGTCTCGCCGTCGCGGGCAGCTTGTCGGGCTACACCGCCGTCGGCAGCGCTCCCCGGGCCGTCTCATAGGCGGCACCCACCCGGTAGAGCCGGTCGTCGGCCAGCGCAGGCGCCATGATCTGCAGCCCGACGGGCAGGTTGTCGTCCGGCGAAAGACCCGACGGCACCGACATCCCGCAGTGCCCGGCCAGGTTCAGCGGCAACGTGCAGAGGTCGAACAGGTACATCGCCAGCGGATCGTCGACCTTCTCCCCGAGCGGGAATGCGGTCGTCGGGGTGGCGGGCGACACCAGCACGTCCACCTTCTTGTAGGCCTCGTCGAGGTCGCGCGCGATGAGCGTTCGCACCTTCTGCGCTTGGTTGTAGTACGCGTCGTAGTAGCCCGCGGACAGTGCGTACGTCCCAATCATGATGCGCCGCTTGACTTCCGGGCCGAACCCGGCCGCCCGGGTCATCGCCATGACCTCTTCGGCGCTGTGTGTCCCGTCGTCGCCGACGCGCAGCCCGTACCGCATGCCGTCGAAGCGGGCCAGGTTGGACGACACCTCGGACGGCAGGATCAGGTAGTAGGCGGGCAGCGAGTAGTCGAAGTGCGGGCAGTCGACCTCGGACACCTCGGCGCCGAGCTCGGTCAGCTTGTCCACCGCGGCGTTGAACGACGACAGCACACCCTCCTGGTAGCCGTCGCCGCGCAGCTGCCGGACCACCCCGACCTTGACGCCGCGCAGATCGCCGTCGGCGCCGGCGCGGGCCGCGGCCACGATGTCGGGGACGTCGGCGTCGATCGACGTCGAATCCTTCGGGTCGTGACCGGCGATCACCTGGTGCAGCAGCGCGGTGTCGAGCACCGTGCGCGCGCACGGGCCGCCTTGATCGAGTGACGACGCGCAGGCGATCAGCCCGTACCGCGACACCGTGCCGTAGGTGGGTTTCACGCCGACGGTCGCGGTCAGCGCAGCGGGCTGGCGGATCGACCCGCCGGTGTCCGACCCGATGGCCAGTGGCGCCTGGAACGCGGCGAGCGCGGCGGCACTGCCGCCGCCCGATCCGCCGGGCACTCGCTCGACATTCCACGGATTGCGCGTCGGGCCGAACGCCGAGTTCTCCGTCGAGGACCCCATCGCGAACTCGTCCATGTTCGTCTTGCCGAGGATGGGGATGCCCGCAGTACGCAGCCGCGCCACAACGGTCGAGTCGTACGGCGACGTCCAGTTCTCCAGGATCTTCGAGCCGCACGTCGTCGGCATATCGGTGGCGGTGAAGACGTCCTTGAGCGCCAGCGGGACACCGGCGAGCGGCGAGGGCAGCGTGTCTCCGGCCTCGACGGCCGCGTCCACGCGCGCAGCCGCCGCCAGTGCCGCCTCCTCGGCGACGTGCAGGAACGCCTTGTACTCGCTGTCGGTGTCGGCGATGCGGTCCAGGCAGGCCCGGGTGACCTCGACCGACGACACTTCCTTGGCCGCGATCTTGGCGCCGAGTCTGGCGCCGTCCAACCTGGTGAGCTCTGTGCTGGTCATTCCGGCTCCCCCAGGATCCGCGGCACCGCGAAGCGGCCCTCAGCGGACCTCGGCGCCTGCGCCAACGCCTCGTCCTGGGTCAGGCTGGGCTCGACGACGTCCGGTCGGGTGACATTGACCGACGTCAGCGGGTTGTCCGTGGCTTCGACGCCGGTGACGTCGACGGCCTGGATCTGGCTGACGTGCTCGATGATGGCCCCGAGCTGGCCTGCGAAGCCGTCCAGCTCATCGTCGCTCAGGGCGAGCCGAGCCAGGCGGGCGAGATGGGCTACCTCATCTCGGGAGAGTTGCGACACGACATGCAAGCCTAGTCACGCGGTCGTTGCCCGCCATGCCGACCTCGGGGCCCTGTGAAACAGTGTTGCGCGTGCCTTCGTTCATGCTGCGGGTCCAGCTGGAAGACAGGCCGGGCAGCCTCGGCTCCTTGGCCGTGGCGCTCGGCTCGGTCGGCGCTGACATCCTGTCCCTCGACGTGGTCGAGCGCGGCACGGGCTACGCGATCGACGACCTGATCGTCGATCTTCCACCGGGGGCCATGCCCGACATGCTGATCACCGCGGCGGAGAACATCAGGGGTGTGCGCGTCGACAGCATCCGACCCCACACCGGCCTGTTGGAGGCGCATCGCGAACTGGAGTTGGTCGACCACATCGCCGCAGCGCCGGGCAAGCCGGCCAAGCTGCAGGTCCTCGCCGACGAGGCGCCGCGGGTCCTGCGCGTGGGATGGTGCACGGTGGTTCGGCTGACCGAGTCGGGCATCAACCGCATCGTCGGTAGTCCCGGCGCTCCGGAAACCCACACCAACGAGGTGCCTTGGCTACCGCTCGACAACGCCACATCGCTTGATGGTCAAGCGGATTGGGTGCCCCAAGTGTGGCGCGACATGGACACGACGCTGGCTGCCGCACCATTGGGCGATCGGCACACCGCGGTGGTGCTGGGCCGGCCCGGCGGACCGGAGTTCCGACCGTCGGAGGTGGCGCGGCTGGGCTACCTCGCGGGGATCGTCGCGACGATCCTGCGCTGACGCGTCAGCCGCCCGCGGGCACCGGCCAGCGGTCGTTGACGTCGGCGCTGCTGTCCTTGCGGGCGCAGTGCGCGCAACAGAACATTCCCTCGTCGGTCTCGATGCCGTGGCCGAGGATCCGGCATCCGCAGTGGGCGCATTCGGGGGCCAGTTGCGCCGCTGCGCACTCGACGCTGTCGAAGTTCTCGCTTCGGCCGTCGGGCCACGTCACGGTGAATGCCTTGTCGTAGTCGTTCCCGCACGTCGCGCAGATCGTCATCGCGTTCACTCCCTATGGATCGGTTCTGCCGACGCATTCCCGGCCGATGGGGGCGACAAACTCCCGG
>DATEIG010000159.1:0-10022 GCA_035279185.1 Mycobacterium sp. | reverse complement strand
AAGACGGACCTGCGCAAGGCGGTGCTGCGGCGCGCGGATCTGCAAGGTGCCCGCACGCAGGACACCCGCTTGGACGAAGCCGACCTGCGCGGGGCGAGGGTCGACCCGACGCTGTGGACCACCGCGTCGGTGCGCGGCGCGCGCATCGACATCGAGCAGGCGCTGGCCTTCGCCGCCGCGCACGGATTGGATGTGCACGGTGAGTGACGCCCGGGAGCGTCGGGGCGTGCGCGCCTAGCTGGGCGCCTGCGTGCAGTAGCTGCCGCGGCCCGCGTTCGTCACGACGGTCGCCTGCTCGGGCGTTGCGCCGTACTCCGCGACGATGGTGTCGACCGCGGCCTGCTGGCCGGCGCCGTCATAGAGCACCTTGCACGCTCTGCGGCCTGCCATCAGCAGCGTGTCGTCGTCGCGAGGAAAGACGGGACGGACGCTGTCGAGGTACTTCTGGTCCATCGCGGTCAGCTGGATCGGCCAGGCGGACGCCGTCGCTGCGGTTGCGCCCAGTAGCGCGCCGGCGGCCATAGTGGCGGAGAGGAAGCGGACAGTTCTAACGGACATACCTTGAACCTAATGGTTCGCCAGGGGTGCCCCGGTCACCAATTTTGCTCGCGGGAGTGGCTAGCCGGACTTGAGGCGGATCTTCCACCGCACGAAGCTCAGGTAGCCGACGCAGATGGCGCCCAGCATGGCCATGTTGAACCACCACGTGCCGGGCTCGTGTTTCCAGTGCGAGTCCTGCGGCGTCAGCGGTCCCGGGACCAGCCTGATCAGGTCGATCGTCGAGGCTGTGGCGGCGAACCCCCACCGGGCCGGGGTGAACCACGACAGCTGGTCGAGCACGAGGCGCCCCGTCACCGGGATCATGCCGCCCTGGAACACCAGCTGCGACATGATCGCGACCACCAGCAGCGGCATGATCTGCTCGTTGGACTTGGCCAGGGCCGACAGCGCCAGACCCACCATCGCGGCCGCCACACAGCACGCGGCCATGTCGACGAACAACTCGAGGCTCCGGTTGGGGATCACCGCACCGCTGGTGACGGCGCCGGGGCCCCACTTCTTACCCCAGATGTTGATCGCGGTGACGATGCTCGACTGCAGGATCGCGAACAGGGCGAACACGATCACCTTCGCCAAAAGGTATGCGGTGGTGGACAATCCGACCGCCTGCTCGCGCAGGAAGATGGCCCGTTCGCCGATCAGCGCGCGGATCGTCAGAGCGGTGCCCATGAAGATGGCGCCGACGTTGAGCAGCACCAGGATCTGGCCCGGCTCGTTGGGCGCCGCGCCGCCCTGTATCGCGGGAACGGGCACGCCGAAGCCGACGTCGCCGGGCACCGACAGCGACAGCACTCCCATGATGAACGGCAGGAACGCCAGGAAGATGAAATAGCCGCGGTCGGAGACGATCAGCCGCATCTGCCGTCGGGCGATGGTCGAGAACTGCCGTCGCACACTGGTTTTCGTTGGCTTTCCGAGGTCGCCCGGCGTCTGCGAGGGCGGCTGCGGAGGCGTCGGCCCGGTCTGGGCGACGTAGCGCTGATGCGCCGCGTCCGGGTCGCGCGCGACGCTGCTGAAGATGTCGGCCCAGTTCGTGGTGCCCATCGCGGCCCCGATCTGGCTCGGCGGCCCGGCGAACGCCGTCTTGCCGCCCGGCGCCAGCAGCAGCACCTGGTCGCACACGTCGAGATAGGACAGCGAGTGCGTCACGACCAGCACGACGCGGCCCGCGTCGGCGAGTTGGCGCAGCATCGTCATGACCTGACGGTCCAGCGCCGGGTCCAGGCCCGACGTCGGCTCGTCGAGGATCAGCAGCGACGGACCGGTCAGCAGCTCCATGGCCACCGACGCGCGCTTGCGCTGGCCGCCGGACAGCTTGTCGACGCGGGTCTGGCGGTGCTGCGTCATCTCGAGTTCCTCGAGCACCTGCGCGACGACCCGCTCGCGGTCTTCCTTGTTGGTGTCCGGCGGCAGCCGCAGCTCGGCGGCGTACATCAGCGCCTGGTTGACGGTCAGCTGACCGTGGACGACGTCGTCCTGCGGCACCATGCCGATGCGGGAGCGCAGCGACGCGTACTCGGCGTGGATGTCGTGGCCCTCGAAGGCGACCGTGCCCGTGGTCGGGTGGGTGTATCCGGCGACGAGGCGCGCGAACGTCGACTTGCCTGCGCCCGATGGGCCGATCACGGCCGTCAGCGTGCCGGGACGCGCGGTCAGCGAGATGTTGTTCAGCAGCGTCTTGTTGCCCTCGATGGTCCACGTGACGCCGTGCACGTCGAGGCCGCCGGTGCCGCTGGCCGCGGTGGTCTCCCTGCGACGGACCAGCGTGCCGCCGCTGAACACCAGGTCGACGTTGCCGATGGTGACGGTGTCGCCTTCGTGCAGGATCGCACTGTCCACCCGTGAGCCGTTGACGAACGTGCCGTTGATGCTGCGGTTGTCGCGAATCTCCGCGCCGCCCTGGCCATTCGGGATCAGCGTCGCATGGTGCCGCGACGCCAGCACGTCGGGGATGACGATGTCGTTGTCGGTGTTGCGACCGATTTTGACCGATCCCGCGGGCGCCTCGGCGGGTCGGCCGGGCCGCAGGATCTTGAGCATGCTCGTGGCGAGGTTGCCCTCGCTCGAGCGGGGTGCCGCGGTCGGGCCCATCGCCGTGACGGATTCGAGCGCGGGCTGCGACAACGCCGATTGGGCCGCAGGCTGCCCCACCGCGGTCGGCACGCGGGCGGGGTGTGGCTGGGATCCGGTGTAGCCGCCGGGCTGCGGGCCGCTCGGATACCGCGGCTGCTGGGTCGACGGGTACCCCTGCTGCCCGGTCGGGTACGGCTGCGGGCGAGAGGTGGGCGGCGGCCCCGCCGGCGGCTGGCTGGGCCAGCTGCCGCTTCTGCTGATCGGGATCGCCGATGTCGGTGGCCTGCCCGCAACCTGTTGCCTGCCGACCTCGAAGGTCAGTTCGGGGCCGTCGGGATTGCCGATGTTGACGTGCAGGCCGTCGTGGATGTCCACGGTCGGCACCCGGCGTCCGTTGACGAACATGCCGTTGAGGCTGCCGTTGTCGATCGCCAACCATCGGCCCTGATCGAACCGCAGCACCAGGTGTGCCCTGGAGATCAGCGGGTGGGCGATACGGACGTCGGCGCGAAGATCGCGTCCGATGACCACATCGCTTCCAGCGGCGAAAGTGCGTGAAGATCCGTCGTGCGCAACGGTCAGCGCGGGAGGGGCTGGTCGGCTCATCGCGGACAACTCTATAGGTAACCCCTCGATCCGCGGCGACTGTTAGGAAGGCGGCCCTGTCAACCCGGCGACCCGGTGACCACGCAGTGCGTGTGGCTGTAGATCGTCGCCATGCACTTGTTGCAGTGCGTGCATGCCGAGCGCACGGTGTGCGCGTCGCCGTCGGCCTTGATGCGGTTGAGCAGGTCGGGCTCGGCCAGCAGCGCCCGGCCCATCGCGACGAAGTCGAAGCCCTCGGCCATCGCCAGGTCCATGGTCTCGCGGTTGGTGATGCCGCCGAGCAGGATCAGCGGCAACGACAGCTCCGCGCGGAACTTCTTGGCGTCCCGCAGGAGGAACGCCTCGCGGTACGGATACTCCCGCAGGAACTTCTTCCCGGTCATCCGGATGCCCCACCGCAGCGGCGGCTTGAACGCCCCCGCGAACTCCTTGACCGGGGCATCGCCTCGGAACAGATACATCGGGTTGACCAGCGAGCTGCCCGCGGTGAGCTCGAGGGCGTCCAGCCCGCCGTCCTCCTCGAGCCACTTCGCGGTCTGCAGGGCTTCGTCGACCGTGATGCCGCCGCGGACGCCGTCGGTCATGGTGAGCTTCGCGGTGACGGCGATCGGCGTGCCTTCTGACTCCACGGCCCGGCGCACGGCCATCACGATGCCGCGGGCGACCTTTGCCCGGTTCTCCAGCGAGCCGCCGAACTCGTCATCGCGCCGGTTGATCAGCGGGCTCAAAAACGAACTGGCGAAATAGTTGTGGCCGAGATGGATCTCGACGGCGTCGAACCCGGCCTCGATCGCGAACCTGGCCGCCCTGGCGTGGTCGTCGATGATCCCGCGGATGTCGTCGGCGCTCGCCTTCTTCGCGAAGCGCATCGACAGCGGGTTGAAGAACCGCACGGGTGCGTAGGCCTTCGCCTTCGTGGTGCGGGAATTGGCGACCGGGCCTGCGTGGCCGATCTGCGCGCTGATCGCGGCGCCTTCGGCGTGAATCGCGTCGGTCAGTCTGCGCAGACCCGGTATGGCCTCGGGGCGCCACCAGAGCACGTTGCCCTCCGTGCGTCCGCCCTTCGACACGGCGAGGTAGGCGACGGTCGTCATGCCGACTCCGCCCGCGGCGGGAAGCCGGTGGTACGTGATCAGGTCGTCGGTGACGAGCGCGTCGGGTGTCGCACCTTCGAAGGTCGCCGACTTGATGATGCGGTTACGCAGCGTCACCGGACCGAGCTTGGTCGGGGTGAACACATCGGGCGCAGTGTTCATAGCAGGGGAGCATGCCAGACTTGGTCGCGTGGGTGCGATCACACTGGACGGTAGGACCACGCGGGACGAGATCTTCGTCGATCTGAAGGAGCGGGTGGCGGCGCTGACGGCCGCGGGTCGCACACCGGGGCTCGGCACGGTCCTGGTCGGCGACGACCCCGGCTCGCAGGCCTATGTGCGCGGCAAGCACGCCGACTGCGCGAAGGTCGGCATCAACTCGATCCGCCGCGACCTGCCCGCCGACATCAGCCAGGCACAGCTCGACGAGACCATCGACGAGCTCAACGCCAACCCCGAGTGCACCGGCTACATCATTCAGCTGCCGCTGCCCAAGCACCTCAACGAGAACGCCGCGCTCGAGCGTCTCGACCCGGGCAAGGACGCCGACGGTCTGCACCCGATGAACCTCGGTCGGCTGGTACTCAACGAGCCGGCCCCGCTGCCGTGCACGCCGCGCGGCATCGTGCACCTGCTGCGTCGGTACGAGGTGGAGATCGCCGGTGCCCAGGTGGCGGTCATCGGCAGGGGCGTCACGGTCGGCAGGCCCCTCGGGCTGCTGCTGACGCGGCGGTCTGAGAACGCCACAGTGACGTTGTGCCACACCGCCACTCGGCATCTGCCGCAGTTGACCCGCGATGCCGACATCGTGATCGCCGCGGCGGGTGTGCCGCACATGGTGACCGCTGAGATGGTGAAACAGGGCGCGGCGGTGGTCGATGTCGGCGTCAGCCGCGACGACGACGGCAAGCTGGTCGGTGACGTCGCACCGGATGTGTGGGACGTGGCGGGACACGTGTCGCCGAACCCCGGTGGCGTCGGCCTGCTGACGCGGGCGTTCCTGTTGGCCAACGTCGTCGAACTCGCCGAAAGGGCGCGGTGACACCTAAAGAGTTCGCCCGCAAGGTGTTTCGCGGGCAGTGGCCGATCCTGCTGGTCGGCCTGATCTTCCTCGCCGCGTTCGGGCTGGTGGTCGCCGGTTACTGGCGGCGCGGCGCGCTGGTGCTTGGCATCGGTGTCGCGGTGGCCGCCGCGCTGCGCATTGCGCTCACCGACGATCGGGCCGGCCTTCTCGTGGTGCGCAGCAAGGGCATCGACTTCGTCACCACCGCGACCGTCAGTGCCGTCGTGGTGTACATCGCGGCGACGATCGATCCGCTGGGCACCAGCTAGGTCAGTTTCAGCGCGGCGGCGACGATCGGCTTGGCCCACTGCGGCGTCGCCGATAGATCGGGCGGCCCGACGATGTCACCGCGGACGACGTGCACCACGAGCGTCGGCTCGGGTGCCTGCCCGGCGGCGGGGTCGGCGTCGCGGGAGTTGTCGTAGACACGCAACTCGGTCAGGTCCGGGAGCAAGGCGATGAGGTTCTGCCTGCTGTGTCGCCAGCGCCGCCGGATCGTGCTCTCCGGAATGTCGTGTCCGCCCCGGCTCACTCGTTGCGCAACCCGGGCGATGTGGTCCTGCGGGCTGGCCAGCCCGACGTACCAGATGCGGACCTCGAAGCCCTGCGCCGCCGCGTCCCGCAGGAGCTGCGGCATCGTCGACCCGCCGAGCGTCGTCTCGAAGGCGAAATCGAGGCGCCCGTGAATGGCCTTCTCCAGCAACCGCTTTCCCTGCTGCCACGCTGCGGCATTGGCTTTCGTCTGCTCGAGGCCCGGATTCGCGGCGATCAGCGCCTTCGCGGCTTCGTCGGGGTTGAAGTAGTCGGCACCCGCCGCGCGGAACATCGCACCGCCGATGCTGCTCTTGCCCGCGCCGTTGACGCCGGCGAGCACGTAGATTCTCAGCGGCGTGCAGCCCGGGCGGCCTTGGCCGCGGCGCGGCCCAACTCCTTCGGCGTGGCGTCGAAGGCGGAGGCCATCGCCGACTTCGCCTTGGCGGACTGCATGCCGGCCAGGAGGTCGTCGAATTCATCGGTGAGCTCGTCCAGCGCGGGCGTGTTGGACTTCGTCAGGGCCTCGAACTCGCTATACGACAGGAGCACCGCCTTGGGCGTGTTGTGCTTGGTGATCGCCACCGCGCCGCCGAGTGCGGCCTGTTCGAAGATCGAGCCGAACTCGTTCTTGAACTTGGTGGCCGCCACAGTGGGGACGTCGACCAGCTCGCCGTCGCTGTTGCGGAACGTCAGGGTAGCCATCACCACATTCTAGCCGTTTTGGCCAAATCGCACAGAATGGCCACACAGCCGCACCGAGACCGACAAAATGGCGCGGTCTTCTCGCGCTTTCCCGCCCATATGTCGGTTTGGGCGTGAGGCGCGGGACGGTCAGGGCAGCGTCGCGCGGATGCTGACCGTGATGTACGGCAGCGCAAGGCCATTCGTATTGGCCAGCGCTGGATGCGTCGAGAGCAGCTCGCGCACCCGCTCCAGCGTCTGGGTTCTCACGTCCGTCGGCGAGGTGATGCAGTAGCTGCGCGATGCCACGAGATCGATCAGCGCCTGAGGCGTCAGATAGCTCGTCCACTCATGGTGGTCGCGCTCGATCGCGTCGAACGGCTCGCCCAGCGTCACCTCGTGGCTGAACGGGTCGTCCTCGTGGCCGATGATGCGGCCGAGATCCTTGACCCAGCCCATTCGTTCGTCGCGGGTGTTCCAGATGAGCCCGAGACGGCCACCTGGCCGCAGCACCCGCGCGACCTCCTTGATGGCGCGTTCGGGATCGAACCAGTGCCACGCCTGCGCGACGAGCACGGCGTCCACGCTGCTGTCAGGCAACGGGATGTCCTCCGCGGTGCCGAGCAGCGCAGGCGTGTCCGGCAGCGAATTGGTGAGCAGCTCCAGCATCTCGGGAATCGGATCGACCGCGACGACGTCGAGCCCGCGCTCGACGAGCCGGGTGGTCAGCTTTCCCGTGCCCGCCCCGAGGTCGAGAACGTCGCGGGCATTCGGGGGCAGCAGCCAGTCGATGGCCTCCGGCGGATACGAGGGCCTGCCGCGCTCATAGGCTGCGGCCTCAGCGCCGAACGAGAGGGAACGCTGCTGCCTTGATCGGGTCACCTGGATGCCAGCTCCAATGTCTCGCGGATCAGGACGCCGACGGCTTCCGACTCGACGAGGAACCCGTCGTGGCCGAACTCCGAATGGACAACCTTCAACTCCGCACAACCCGGCAGCAGCTCGGCTAATTCCTGCTGCAGCCGAATCGGGTACAGCCGGTCGGACGTGATGCCGCCGACGACGACCGGCACGGGGCAGTTGCCGAGCGCCGCGCGGATGCCGCCGCGGCCCCGCCCGACGTCATGGCTGGACAGCGACTCGGTGAGCGCGACGTAGGTGCCCGCGTCGAACCTGCTCAGCAGCTTGAGGCCCTGGTACTCGAGGTAGCTCTGCACCGCGTAGCGGCCGCCGGCGGCGGGATCCTCGTCGCCCTGCGGGTCGTTGCCGAACCGATCGTCGAGTTCCTCTTCGCCGCGGTAGGTGAGATGCGCGAACCGCCGGGCGATCTCCATTCCCGCGTCAGGTGAGCGGCCGGTGCCGTAGTAATCGCCGCAGTTCCAGTTCGGGTCGGACTTGATCGCGGCGATCTGGCTGCTCTGGGTGCCGATCTGGTCGGCGGTCGCACGCGCGCCGACCGCCAGAATGAGTGCCGCCCGGACCCTGTCCGGGTAGGTGATCATCCACTCGAGCGCCCGCGCGCCGCCCATCGAACCGCCGACGACGGCCGCCACCTCGGTGATGCCGAGCGAGGCGAGCGCGGCGACATCGGCCTGCACCTGGTCGCGCACGGTCACGAGCGGAAAGCGTGAACCCCACGGCTTGCCGTCGCGGGCAAGCGAACTCGGGCCGGTCGACCCACGACAGCCGCCCAGGACGTTGGTCGCCACCGCACACCAGCGGTCGGTGTCGATCGGGGCGCCCGGTCCGGCCACACCGTCCCACCAGCCCGCTGTCGGATGCCCGGGGCCTGCGGGCCCGGTGATGTGCGAGTCGCCGGTCAGCGCGTGCAGCACGACGACGACGTTGTCCCGGTTGGGGGACAGCTCGCCCCACCGCTGCACGGCGATGGACACATCGTCGATGACGGCGCCGCTCTCGAGCGTCAGCGAACCGATGTCGACGATCGCGACCTCGCCTTCAGCGGGCAGCGCGTCAATGGGCACATCAAAGATTGTCACGTCTACAGACCTTCAGACCGTTTACTAAAACGCCGACACCGTCGCCGGGTCGGTTTCCGCGGCGGCGTGGAAGGGCTTTGCCGCGGCGAAGCCCTGCTCGAGGTCGGCGATGATGTCGTCGATTCCCTCGATGCCGACCGCGAGCCGCACCAGGCCCGGAGTCACACCGGTGGCCAGCTGTTCCTCGGGTGTCAGCTGCGAATGGGTGGTCGACGCCGGGTGGATGACCAGCGAGCGCACGTCGCCGATGTTGGCGACATGGCTGTGCAGCGTGAGCGCGTTGACGAACGCCTTGCCCGCGTCGATGCCGCCTGCCAGTTCGAAGGCCAGCACCGCGCCGGTGCCCTTGGGCGCGAGTTTCTTGGCCAGCTCGTGCCACGGCGAACTGGGCAGCCCGGCGTAGTTCACCGAGACCACGTCGGGGTGGGCATCGAGGAACTCGGCGACCCGCTGGGCGTTCGCGACGTGGCGTTCGACGCGAAGGCTCAGCGTTTCCAGGCCTTGCGCGATCAGGAACGCGTTGAACGGCGCGGCCGCCGAGCCGAGATCGCGCAGCAGCTGGACCCGGGCCTTCAACGCGTAGGCGGGCGCCCCGAGATCGGCGAACACGACACCGTGGTAGCTGGGGTCGGGCGTGGTGAACCCGGGGAACCTGCCGTTTGTCCAGTCGAAGTTGCCGCCGTCGACGATCACGCCCGCGATCGCGGCGCCGTGACCGCCGAGGTACTTGGTGGCCGAGTGCACGACGATGTCGGCGCCGTGGGCGATCGGCTGGATCAGGTACGGGGTCGCGACGGTGTTGTCGACGATGAGCGGCACGCCCGCCTCGTGGGCCACGGCGGCGACGTTCGGAATGTCGAGGATGTCGTTCTGCGGGTTGGAGATCGTTTCCCCGAAGAACGCCTTGGTGTTCGGGCGTACCGCCGCCCGCCACGAGTCCAGATCGTCGGGATCGGAGACGAAGCTGACGTCGATCCCCAGCTTCGGCAGCGTGTAGTGGAAGAGGTTGTAGGTGCCGCCGTAGAGCCGCGGGCTGGACACGATGTGGTCACCCGCGTTGGCGAGGTTGAGGATCGCGAACGTTTCCGCCGCCTGACCCGAGGCCAGGAACAGTGCGGCGACGCCGCCTTCGAGCGCGGCGATGCGCTGCTCGACGACGTCCTGCGTCGGGTTCATGATGCGGGTGTAGATGTTGCCGGGCTCGGCGAGGCCGAACAGCGCGGCGGCGTGCTCGGTGCTGTTGAACGTGTACGACGTGGTCTGGTAGATCGGCAGCGCCCGCGCGTTGGTGGCGGCGTCGGGTGTCTGGCCGGCGTGGACCTGCTTGGTCTCGAATGACCAGTTGGCCGTCGGATCTTCTGGCGTGCTCATAGGAAATGGACCTCCATCTGTTCTGTGGGGGTCCGTTTC
>DATEIG010000158.1:0-6144 GCA_035279185.1 Mycobacterium sp. | reverse complement strand
GGTGAACACGATCTTGCCGATGCCCGGGTGGGTGACGAACCGGTCCCCCACCACCGAACCCTTGCCGGGCAGCACCTGTAGCAGATCGGCGGGAATTCCGGCCTCGACGGCGAGTTCACCCAGTCGGATGGTGGTCAGCGGTGTCCACTCCGCGGGCTTCACCAGCACCGCGTTGCCCGCGGCGAGGGCAGGCACGAAGCCCCACGACGCGATCGTCATCGGGAAGTTCCACGGCGTGATCACGCCCACGACGCCGATCGGCTCGTTGAACGTCACGTCGAACCCGCCCGCGACCGGAATCTGCTTGCCGGACAGGCGCTCCGGGCTCGCCGAGTAGAACTGCAGCACGTCGCGGACGTGGGAGGCCTCCCAGGTGGCGTTGCCGATCGGATGACCGGAATTGGCCACCTCCAGCGCGGCCAACTCGTCGACGTGCGCGTCGACCACCGCGGCGTAGGCCCGCAGAGCCGCCGCCTTGTCCGCCGGCGCGCGCTTGGCCCACTCCCGCTGGGCGACTTCGGCTCGCGCCACCGCGTCGTCGACCGCCTCGGCGGTGGTCTGCTCGACCTCCCGCAACGCTTCCTCGGTCGCGGGGTTGATCAGGGTGGAGGAGGTCACGCATTCACCTTTCCGGTCGCATACTGAGCAGCGGCGCTCACCACTGCGGAGAACAGACGAAGGTCGTCGAGTCGTTCCTCCGGGTGCCATTGCACCCCGAGAACGAAATGGGGGCCCGGGATCTCGATGCCTTCGATGACGCCTTCGGCGTCTTGCGCGCTGACTATCAGTCCGTCGCCGAGCCGGTCGATGGCCTGGTGGTGGTAGCACTGCGCGTCAGAGGTTTCCCCGATCAGTGCCGCCAACCTCGTGCCGGGGACCGTGCGCACCGACGACGTCGAGAACACCGCGTTGCCCTGCTGGTGGTACGGATGGCCGAGCACATCGGGCAGGTGCTGATGCAGAGTGCCGCCGAGCACCACGTTGATCACCTGCGCGCCGCGGCAGATCCCGAGCACCGGGATGCCCCGCCTCACCGCCCCGCGGACCAGCGCGTACTCCCAGGCGTCGCGTGCGCGGCGGGACGCATCCGGTTCGTCGGTCTTCGGGTGGCGCTTCTGGCCGTAGGCGGCGGGATCCAGATCCGGTCCGCCGGTGATGACCACGCCGTCGAGCCCGTCGAGCACTTTGTCCGCCGACTCCGCGGGTTGTGGAGGCAGCAGCACCACCGTGCCTCCCGCACGGTTCACACCCTCCATGTAGATGGCGGGCAGGAAGCTGGCTTGCACGTCCCACACGCCGGTCTGGGCCTGCTGCAGATAGGTGGTCAAGCCGATGACCGGCCTAGAGGCGCTCAAATCCGCGCTTCCTCTCCCAGTCGGTGACGGCGGAGTTGAAGGCCTTCAGTTCGACGTTGGCGTAGTTGAGGTAGTGGTCGATCACCTCGTCGCCGAACTGTTCGCGCGCGATCTCCGACTTGTCGAGAAGGTCCGCGGCTTCGGCCAGCGTCGTCGGGAGATGCTCGGCACCGCTGGTGTAGGCGTTGCCCGCCAACGGTTCCGGCAGTTCGAGCTCGTTCTCGATGCCGTAGAGACCACCAGCGATCAACGCCGACACCGCCAGGTACTGGTTGACGTCACCGCCCGGCGCGCGGCACTCCATCCGCATGCCGTGCCCGTGGCCGACGATGCGCAGCGCGCAGGTTCGGTTGTCCATCCCCCACGCGATCGCGGTCGGGGCGAAGCTGCCTTCGACGAATCGTTTGTAGGAGTTGATGTTCGGGGCGTAGAACAATGTGAAATCGCGCAGCGTCGCCAGCTGGCCGGCGACGAAGCTGCGGAACATCGGCGACATGCCGTCGGGTGCGTCGTCGTCGGCGAACACCGCGCTGCCGTCGTCGCCGCGCAGCGAGATGTGGATGTGGCAGCTGTTGCCTTCGCGCTCATCGAATTTCGCCATGAACGACAGGCTCTTGCCGTGTTGATCGGCGATCTCCTTGGCGCCGTTCTTGTAGATCGTGTGGTTGTCGCATGTGACGCGGGCATGGTCGTAGCGGAACGCAATCTCCTGCTGGCCGAGGTTGCACTCGCCCTTGACGCCCTCGCAGTACATGCCGGCGCCGTCCATGCCGTTGCGGATGTCACGCAGTAGCGGCTCCATCCGCGTGGACGCATGCATCGCGTAGTCGACGTTGTAGTCGGTCGCAGGTGTCAGACCGCGGTAATCGGCCGCCCACGCCGCTCGGTAGCTGTCGTCGAACACGATGAACTCGAGTTCGGTGCCGATGTAGGGCACCAGACCCTTGGCGGACAGCCGGTCGATCTGCTTGTTGAGGATGCTGCGGGGCGCCTGGACCACCGGCTTGCCATCCGTCCACGACAGGTCGGCCATCACCAGCGCGGTCGCGGGCAGCCAGGGCACCAGGCGGAGGGTGGAGAAGTCGGGCGTCATCACCATGTCGCCGTAGCCGGTCTCCCAACTGGAGATCGCGTACCCGTCGACGGTGTTCATGTCGACGTCGACGGCGAGCAGGTAGTTGCAGCACTCCGCGCCGTGGGCAGCCACGTCGTCGACCCAGAGGCGCGCCGCGACGCGTTTTCCGATCAGCCTGCCCTGCATGTCGCAGAACGCGACGATCACGGTGTCGATGTCGCCCGCGGCGATCAAGGATTCCAACTCGGTCTGCGACAACATTCCAGTCATGCCGAGAACTCAACCATTAGGACCCGCCTTCAGTCGTGGCCGACCACGTAGTTTTATCAAACTCTCACCGCTTAAAGGTATGGAATCAGACCATTGAATCAGGTCCTGTCCATCACGGCTCGCTCCACCGTGCCATTCGGGCGTTGCGCCGCCCGAGCCACCGTCATCCCTGGGCACAAGCCGGACAAATGGTCCGTGACCGTCGCCGAATCAGACGAACAACCGCAGGTCAGGTGGCTTTGGGCAAGTTTTACGTGCTCGTCATGCCAAAGGTAGGACACCAGACCTTTGGGGCCTTATTGTGCCTATGCGAGTTCTGTCCACCCTGCGAAGGAGATCGCCGTGCCAGAGGGCCACGAACACCTTGACGAAGACGAACAACACCTAGCCAAGCTCGGCTACACGCAGGAGCTGCACCGCTCCTGGTCGGGCTTTTCGAACTTCGCGATCTCGTTCTCGATCATCTCGATCCTGGCGGGTTGCTTCACCTCGTTCGGTCTGGGCTGGAACAACGGAGGGCCCGCCGCGATCGCGTGGGGCTGGCCGCTCGTCTCGATCTTCATCCTGATCATCGGTCTGTGTATGTCGGAGTTGGTGTCGGCGTACCCGACCTCCGGCGGAATCTATTGGTGGGCAGCCAAACTCGGCGGCGTCAAAGCCGGCTTCTACACCGGCTGGCTGAACCTGATCGGCCTGGTCGCGATCCTGGCTTCGGTGTCCTACGGCTGCGCGACGTTCCTCGACCTCACGCTGAGCACCTTCAGTGAAAGCTGGGCCGCGGGCTACAGCCTGACCAGGGTGTTCATCATGTTCGTTGTCATCCTCGCGGTGTCGGCGATCATCAACATCTTCTCGTCGCACCTGCTCGCCGTCATCAACAACGTCTCGGTGTGGTGGCACGTCATCGGCGCGGCCGCGGTCATCCTGATCCTCTGGATCCTGCCCAAGCAGCACGCCAGCTTCAGCGACGTGTTCGCCACCACCGTCAACAACACCGGAATGTTCGACGGCGCCAAGGGCATCGGCTGGCTGTTCTTCGTGCTCCCGATCGCCGCGATCCTCACGCAGTACACGATCACCGGCTACGACGCGTCCGCGCACCTGTCGGAGGAGACCAAGAGCGCCGCCGACGGCGCGGCCAAGGGCATCTGGCGGTCGATCTTCTACTCGGCCATCGGCGGCTGGATCCTGCTGCTGACGTTCTTGTTCGCGGTGCAGAACGTCGACGAGGTGACGGCAGGCGGCGGGCTCGTGCAGGTGATCTTCGCGCAGGCACTCGACAGCCAGTGGGTCGCCATCGTGCTGCTGATCTCGACGGCCGGCCAGTTCTTCTGCACCACGGCGTGCCAGACGAGCGCGTCGCGAATGTTGTTCGCGTTCAGCCGCGACCGGGCGGTGCCCGGCCACCAGCTGTGGTCGAAGGTCAGCAAGAGCAGGATCCCGGCCAACGCCGTGATCATCACCGCGGTGTTCGCCGCGCTGATCACGCTGCCCGCGCTGGTGCAGGTCGACATCAACGGCGCACCGGCCCCGATCGCGTTCTATGCGGTGGTCTCCATCGGCGTGGTCGGCCTCTACCTGTGCTTCGCAGTGCCGATCTACTACCGCTGGAAACTCGGCGACTCCTTCGAGGTCGGCCGGTGGAACCTGCGCGGCCACCACAGGTGGATGGCGCCGGTCGCGCTGATCGAGATCGCGATCACCTCGCTCATCGCGCTCTTCCCGACCTCGATCGGCGGCGTGCCGTGGGGCGGCAGCTTCGAGTGGAAGTACGTCAACTACACGCCGATCCTCGTCGGCGGCGTGCTGATCCTGCTCTTCATCTACTGGCACGCATCGGTGAAGAACTGGTTTACCGGTCCCATCAGGCAGGTAGATGAATCAGGTGAAGAGTTGGAGGGCGTCTCGTAACCGCATCTCGGCACCCCACTGGGGTGGCGCTCCCCCAACATGCAGGTCGGAGCGCCACCCGGTAGGGTCGAACTGATGTGTGGAGCCACCGGCGAGGTGCGACTCGACGGCCGGACGCCCGATCTTGCGGCGGTCTCGGCCATGGCCGAGGCGATGGCCCCCCGGGGTCCTGACGCCGCGGGGGCATGGTCGCAGGGCAGGGTCGCGCTCGGACACCGTCGCCTGAAGATCATCGACCTGTCCGAAGCGGGCGCGCAGCCGATGGTCGACAGCGACCTCGGTCTGGCGATCGCCTGGAACGGGTGCATCTACAACTACAAGCAGTTGCGCCGCGAACTGTCCGAACAGCACGGGTACCGGTTCTTCTCGCACAGCGACACCGAGGTGCTGCTGAAGGCCTACCACCACTGGGGCGACCGCTTCGTCGACCGGCTGTACGGCATGTTCGCCTTCGCGATCGTCGAACGCGACAGCGGACGGGTGCTGCTCGGACGCGACCGCCTCGGCATCAAGCCGCTCTACATCACCTCCGACGCCCACCGCATCCGGTTCGCCTCGTCACTGCCCGCACTGGTCGCGGGCGGCGGCGTCGACACCCGCATCGACCCCGTCGCGCTGCACCACTACCTCACCTTCCACTCCGTCGTCCCGCCGCCGCGCACCATCCTGCGTGGGGTCTCCAAGATCCCGCCCGCGACGCTCGTCGCGATCGAACCCGACGGCAGGCGCACCGACACCACGTATTGGACGCCCGACTTCAGCCGCCGCGAGGATCGCCGGGACTGGTCCGAAAGGGACTGGGAGGACGCCGTTCTCGAGTCCCTCCGCGTCGCCGTGGACCGTCGGATGGTCGCCGACGTCCCGGTGGGATGCCTGCTGTCGGGCGGCGTCGACTCCAGCCTCATCGTCGGCCTGCTCGCCGAGGCCGGGCAGAAGCACCTGTCGACGTTCTCGATCGGCTTCGAGTCCGTCGGCAACGTCGAGGGCGACGAGTTCGTCTGGTCGGACATCGTCGCCGCCCGCTTCGGCACCGACCATCACCAGATCCGCATCGGCACCGACCGGATGCTCCCCGCGCTCGACGGCGCCATCGGCGCGATGAGCGAACCGATGGTCAGCCACGACTGCGTCGCGTTCTACCTGCTCAGCCAGGAGGTCGCCAAACACGTCAAGGTGGTGCAGTCCGGCCAGGGCGCCGACGAGGTGTTCGCGGGCTATCACTGGTATCCGCCGATGGGCGAGCCGGCAGCGGCGTCGGTCGACGGTTCGGTGGCGGCCTACCGGGCCGCGTTCTTCGACCGTGACCCCGCCGGTGTGCGCGATCTCGCCGCGGCCAACTACATCGTCGACGACGATCCCAGCGGCCGCTTCGTCTCCGAGCACTTCGCACGCGAGGGCGCCCAGTCGGGCGTGGACCGCGCGCTGCGCCTGGACACCACCGTCATGTTGGTTGACGACCCCGTCAAAAGGGTAGACAACATGACCATGGCCTGGGGCTTGGAAGGTCGAGTGCCGTTCCTCGACCACGAACTC
>DATEIG010000157.1:0-6663 GCA_035279185.1 Mycobacterium sp. | reverse complement strand
CACCTTCAAGGTCGAGTCGCACAACCACCCGTCCTACGTCGAGCCGTACCAGGGTGCGGCCACCGGTGTCGGCGGGATCGTCCGCGACATCATGGCGATGGGGGCGCGGCCGGTCGCCGTGATGGACCAGCTGCGGTTCGGCGCCGCCGACGCACCCGACACGCGTCGCGTCGTCGACGGCGTGGTCCGCGGCATCGGCGGGTACGGAAACTCGTTGGGGCTGCCCAACATCGGCGGCGAGACCGTGTTCGACGCCTCCTATGCGGGCAATCCGTTGGTGAACGCACTGTGCGTAGGCGTGCTGCGCAAAGAGGACCTTCATCTTGCCTTCGCGTCGGGAGAAGGCAACAAGATCATCCTGTTCGGTGCGCGCACCGGGCTCGACGGCATCGGCGGCGTCTCGGTGCTGGCGTCGGAGACGTTCGGCGGCGACGAGGACGGGGCCGGCCGCAAGAAGCTGCCGTCGGTCCAGGTCGGCGATCCGTTCATGGAGAAGGTTCTCATCGAGTGCTGTCTCGAGTTGTACGCCGCGGGCCTGGTGATCGGCATCCAGGACCTCGGCGGTGCCGGATTGTCGTGTGCGACATCGGAACTCGCATCGGCCGGCGACGGTGGCATGGCCGTCCAACTGGACACGGTGCCGTTGCGGGCGGCGAACATGACCCCGGCCGAGATCCTGTCCAGCGAGTCGCAGGAACGGATGTGCGCCGTCGTCGCGCCCGAGAACGTCGACGCGTTCATGGCGGTGTGCCGCAAGTGGGAGGTGCTCGCCACCGTCATCGGCGAGGTCACCGAGGATGATCGGCTCACGATCACCTGGCACGGCGAAACCGTCGTCGATGTGCCGCCCCGCACCGTCGCCCACGAAGGGCCCGTCTACGAACGACCCGTCGAGCGGCCCGCGACGCAGGATGCCCTGAACGCCGACTCGTCGGATGCGTTGCCGAGGCCCACGACCGGTGATGAGTTGCGCGCCACCGCACTCGCGATGATCGGCAGTCCGCACTTGTGCAGCCGGGCGTTCATCACCGAGCAGTACGACCGATACGTCCGTGGCAACACCGTCCTGGCCGAGAACGCCGACGGCGGCGTGCTGCGCGTCGACGAGGCCACCGGCCGCGGTATCGCGATATCCACCGACGCCTCGGGCCGCTACACCCAGTTGGACCCCTACAAAGGGGCGCAGCTCGCGCTGGCCGAGGCCTACCGCAACGTCGCCGTGACCGGTGCCACCCCCGTCGCCGTCACCAACTGCCTGAACTTCGGCTCGCCGGAGGATCCCGGCGTCATGTGGCAGTTCTCCCAGGCCGTTCGCGGACTCGCGGACGGCTGTGCGGCGCTTGGCATTCCGGTCACCGGCGGCAACGTCAGCTTCTACAACCAGACCGGCGCGACGCCGATCCTGCCCACCCCGGTCGTCGGCGTGCTCGGCGTCATCGACGACGTGACAAGGCGTATCCCGACAGGGATCGGCGCCGAGCCGGGCGAGACGCTGCTGCTTCTCGGCGACACCCGCGACGAATTCGACGGCTCGATATGGGCACAGGTCACCGCGGGCCATCTCGGTGGTCATCCGCCGCAGGTGGACCTCGCCAGGGAAAAACTGCTCGCCGAGGTGCTCACGGCCGCGTCGCGCGACGGGCTCGTCTCAGCAGCCCACGATCTGTCGGAGGGCGGGCTGATGCAGGCCGTCGTCGAAGCGGCGCTCACCGGCGAAACCGGTTGCCGCATCATCCTTCCCGAAGGCGCGGATGCTTTTGTGACACTGTTCTCCGAGTCGACCGGACGGGTACTGGTCGCCGTGCCGCGCACCGAGGAGAGCCGCTTCCGGTCGATGTGCGAGGCGCGCGGCCTACCGGTCACCCGCATCGGTGTCGTCGACCAGGGCAGCGACGCCATCGAGGTGCAGGACCAGTTCACGGTGTCGTTGGAGGAGCTGCGCAGCACGTCGGAGGGTGTGCTGCCCGGCTTGTTCGGGTGACCTCCGACGCCACTACGGACGAACCGGTCGCCGCAGGCGACGAGCGCAAGCAACGCCACCCGCTGCTCGCATGGGCGTGGAGCCTGGTGCATCTCGAGTTCCTCGGCATCGCGTTCGGCGCCCTCTTCTTCTGCCTCTCGCTGACGCCGTCACTGCTGCCTCGCGACTGGCTGTTCCAGGGCCTGATCGGCGGGCTCAACGCCGCCATCGGCTACGGCATCGGTGTCTTCATCCAGACGATGTTGCACCGCTTCGTATTACGGCGTCGACGCTGGTGGCCGCCGTCGAAGCGGGTCCTGTACTGGGGCAAGGCGGCGATCATCACCGTGGCCACGGCAGCGAGCCTGCTGATGCTGATCCCGGCGGCGGCCTGGCAGCGGCGGGTGTCCGCGGTGATGGGCATGGAGGGCCCGGCCACGGCGAGCTATCTGCGCACACTGATCATCGCGATGCTCGTCACCGGTCTGTGCGTGTCGGCGGCGCGCGTCATCATCGACCTGATCAAGACCATGGCCCGATACTTCATCCGGCGCTGGCGACTTCACGACGAAGTGGCGCTGTTCATCGGCACCGCGATCGTCGTCGTGCTGGCGATCACCCTGATCAACGGTGTGCTCATCCGCGGGTTTCTCGCGGGCGCCAACCGCGTGTTCCAGCCGCAGAACACCACGACGCGAGAGAGCATCGTCCAACCGATCGATTCCGAACGGTCCGGCAGCCCAACATCATTCGCGCCGTGGGACACCCTGGGCTTTCAGGGTCGCAACTTCGTCGGCAGCGGACCGGACGTCGAGGAGTTGACCCGGTTGAACGGGCGGCCCGCCAAGGAACCGATCCGCGTCTACGCCGGATTGCAGACCGCGGACAGCGACGAGGATCGCGCCGACATCCTCGTCCGCGAGCTCGACCGCACCCGGGCATTCGACCGCAAGGTCCTCGTCATCGTCCCGACGACGGGCACCGGATGGATCAACCCGGTCGCGGCGCGCGCGGTAGAGCTGATGTACAACGGCGACACCGCGATGGTGGGGCAGCAGTACTCGTATCTGCCGAGCTGGATCTCGTTCCTCGGCGACAAAGAGAAGTCCATGCAATCCGGCCGGACGATGATCGAGGCGGTCCACCGGTGGTGGGAGCGGCTGCCGGCCGATCGTCGGCCCAAGCTGATGCTCTACGGCGAGAGCCTCGGATCCATGGCGGGACAGGGCGCGTTCAACTGGCTCCCCGACATCTCGCGGATGGGCTTCTCGTCGGTGCTGTGGGTCGGCCCGCCGAACGCCAGCCCGCTGTGGAAGGCGATCACCGTGCGGCGCGACCCCGGCACCCCGGAAGTCGAACCCCGCTACGACAACGGGCGCACCGTGCGGTTCTCCCAGGCCAACGGCGCCGAGGAGATCGCCGCCGATACCGAGGCGCCGTGGGAAGGCACCCGCGTGCTGTTCCTGCAGCACGCGTCCGACCCGATCGTGTGGTGGTCGGAGGACCTGATTTTCAACCGGCCGGACTGGTTGAGGGAGCCGCCGGGGCGGGATCGCACGCCGTTGATGCGGTGGTATCCGATCGTCACGTTCTGGCAGGTCGCCGCCGACATGACGAACGCCAGCTCGGTGCCCGGCGGGCACGGCCACAATTACGGCGAGTACGTGCTCGACGGGTGGGCCGCCGTCGCGCCGCCGGACGGCTGGACACCCGCCGACACCGAGCGGATCCGGATGGCGCTCGAGAAGTCCGAGGCCGAGGACGGACCCGAGTATTAGTGCACGCGAAGCAATTTCGGGCATTGGCCTTGGCTGGGGGACTCGTCGGCTGGCATGGAGCGCTCAGCGCGCGACTGCCGGATCGCGTGCGACCGCTGGCCAACGCGGCTGTCGGGGCGGGGCTGGTGGCGGCGACCCGCGCCCCGCTCGGGTTGCGTTCGCCGCAGCTGTGGTCGGGGTTGCGGTGGGGGCTTGCAGCCGCCGCGCCGGTGAGCGCCGGTGTCGCCGGGTCGACGGCGCTGAAACCCGTGCGCGCTGCGATGGCGGAGCGGGACCTGCCTGCGGCGTCGTCGTGGCTGGTGTTCCGGATCCCGGTCGGAACAGTGTGGTCGGAGGAGGCGGCGTTCCGCGGGGCGCTGGGGACCGTCGCGGCGGACGCGTTCGGGCCGACGGGCGGCCGGTTGCTCCAGTCGCTTGCGTTCGGGCTGTCGCACATCGCCGATGCGCGCCGCACGGGTGAGCCGGTGATCGGTACGTTCGTGGGGACCGGTGTCGCGGGCTGGATCTTCGCCGTACTGCGCGAGCGGTCGGGCAGCCTCGCCGCACCGATGCTCGCGCACCTCGCGATCAACGAGGCCGGCGCCGTCGCTGCCCTCGCCGTCGCTGCCCTTGCCGCCCAACCCCACTGATCTCCGCCGAAACGATATTCCAGCAGGCGTTTACTCGACATTCCTCTGCTGGAATATCGTTTCGGCGAAAAGGGGTCAGGGGTTGATCGTGGCCTCGCCGACGGTGCGGCCCCAGATGTAGTCCTGCGTCCAGGGCGTCGCGATCTCGAAGTGGTTGTACGGCGCTATCGACAAGCCGGTGTCCATCACCAGGTACGGGAACGGCCACAGGTCCTTGGTCACCTTCTGCCAGCACCCGGGGCGGCCCTCGGGGCCGCCTCTGGCATTCACCCGCGGCAGATTGTCGGGGTAGATGAACGGATTGCCCGGCAGCAGGATGGTGCCGTACGACTTCAGCGCGTAGCCGTTGTCGCCGCCGAGCGTCCTCGCGAGCCTCGGCCCGACCTCGGCGTAGTTGCGGATCGTGCAGAAGATCATCGCCCGGTAGTCGTCGAGCAGTCTCGTGGTCGGCAGCAGATCTTCGGCGGCGCGCACGAGATACGGCCCGCCGCGCTCGACACTCTCGGCGGCAGTACCGCTGAAGCCGATCGCCGCCATCAGCGCGGCGTCGATGCTGTCTCGCTGATCGTTCAGCGTTCGCGCAGTGGTCACGGCGTTGTCGAGACCGTCCCACAGGTCACCCGACGCGTCGGCGTACACGTCGGCGAGGTCGGCGATCGCCCGGATGTCGGCGCGAAGCCGCGGCATCCGCGGGCTGAGGTCGTCGATGATCCGGTTCGCGTTCTCCAGCGACTCCCCGAACCGCTCGCCCAGCCCCGTCGTCGCGTCGGCCAATGCGGTGAGCGTGGCGTTGAGCTTGACGGGGTCGACCTGCTCCGAGATCTCCATCACCGTCTCGAACACGGTATTGAACTCCGTTGTCACCGAGGACGCCTCGATGACGTCGGCACTTGTGATGCGCTGCGGCGACGGGTCTTTCGGTGAGCTGAACGCGATGTACTTGTTGCCGAACACGGTCGTCGCGCTGACGTCGGCGATCACGTTGCGAGGGATGAACCCGAGGTAGCGCGGCTCGACATCCAGCGTCAGCTTGGCCTTGGCCGCACCGCCGACCTCCACATAGTCGACGCCGGCCACCTTGCCGATCTCGACGCCGTTGTACGTCACCTTCGATCCGGGGTCGACGACCAGACCTGCGCGCGGCGACAGCACCGTCAGCGGCGTCCTCTCGGACAGGTCGCCACGGAACTGGAGAAAAAGAAGGCCCGCCGCGACGACGGCGAGCACTAGAAAGACCGCTCCAGCAACCTTGTACGGCGGCTTATGTCGGTCGACAAACACCTTGAGACACTAAGGTATGCCTGCCCACCGCACCGCTGATCCGGCAAAGACGCGCGCGGCCGTGCTCGCGGTCGCCGACTGGCTGCGCGACGAGAATTGCCCTGCGCCGCAACGCTCCGCGCTCGCAGACGCCGTCCGACTGACCGCGCGCACCCTGGCCGCCGCCGCCCCCGGCGCCAGCGTCGAGGTCCGCGTCCCGCCCTTCGTTGCGGTGCAATGCATTTCGGGCCCCAGGCATACGCGCGGTACGCCGCCCAACGTCGTCGAAACGGACCCACGCACCTGGCTGCGGCTCGCTACCGGGCTGGACACGGTGGCCGACGCCGCGGACGGCGGACGGTTGCAGTTGTCGGGCGCCCGCGCCCCCGAGGTCGCCGGCCTGCTGCCGGTCGTGCCGCTGGACCGCTGAGCGGGCCAGCGCGGGGAATCGAGCGCCCGGGTTTCGTCGTTGAACCACTCGCGACATGAACGCCGACGATTCCGTGTTCAGCGCACCGAGACCGTAGACTGAGCACGTCACCCACCGCCCCTTGGAGCAGCCCTATCGTGACCGCCGAGCAAATCGACAACGAACCAAGAGAAGAGTGCGGCGTATTCGGTGTCTGGGCACCGGGCGAAGAGGTCGCCAAGCTCACTTATTACGGCCTGTACGCGCTGCAACACCGAGGCCAGGAAGCCGCGGGCATCGCGGTCGCAGACGGCTCCCAGGTGCTGGTGTTCAAGGACCTCGGACTGGTCAGCCAGGTGTTCGACGAGCAAACCCTGGGCGCCATGGAGGGCCACGTCGCGATCGGCCACTGCCGCTACTCCACGACCGGATCGACCACGTGGGAGAACGCCCAGCCTGTGTTTCGCAACACAGCCGCTGGCACCGGCGTCGCGCTCGGGCACAACGGGAACCTGGTCAACGCCGCCGAATTGGCGGGCCGCGCCCGCGAGGCGGGCCTGATCAACACCCGCGGCGGATCGGTGGCCACCACCGACTCCGACATCCTCGGGGCGTTGCTCGCGCACG
>DATEIG010000156.1:0-12151 GCA_035279185.1 Mycobacterium sp. | reverse complement strand
CACGTACTGCGCGTGGTTGGTGTCCTGGTACTCGTCGACGAGGATGTGCCGGAAGCGCCGTCGGTAGTACTGGGCGATCTGCGGAAACGCTTGCAGCACGGCGACTGTCTCACCGATGAGGTCGTCGAAGTCCAGCGCGTTGGCCGCCCGCAGGCGGCGCTGGTACTCCCCGTAGACCTCGGCGATGATGCGGGCCAGGTCGTCCTCGGCCTCCGACGCCTCGGCGGCGGCCTGCTCGGGCCCGATCAACTCGTTCTTGAGGTTGGAGATGCCGTTGGCCAGCAGCCGCGGCGAGTGCCGCTTGGTGTCCAGCCCGAGGTCCTTGCCGATCATGAGCAGCAGCCGTCGCGAGTCGTCGGCGTCGTAGATCGAGAAGTTCGAGTTCAGCCCTGGCAGCAGCGACGCCTGGTTGCGCAGGATCCGCACGCACGTCGAGTGGAACGTCGACACCCACATCGCGCGCGCCCGCGGACCGACCAGGTTCACCACGCGTTCGCGCATCTCGGCGGCGGCCTTGTTGGTGAACGTGATGGCCAGCACCTGGCCGACGCCGACGTCGCGGGCCGCCAGCAGGTAGGCGATCCGGCGGGTGAGCACGGCCGTCTTGCCGGAGCCGGCTCCGGCGACGATGAGCAGAGGCGACCCTTCGTGCAGCACCGCCTGGCGCTGCTGCGGGTTGAGTCCTTCGAGAAGCTGGTCAGCCTGCGAATCGGTCACGTGCACACTCATGTCAGCCCCAACTTACCGCTGCGATGGGACATTCTTTGCGCTGGCGGCGGCACGGATGGCACACTTGTCCCGTGCTCAGCATGCAGTGTCGATTTTTCTACGGGTACCGGCCAGCGGTGCCCGTGGTCTAGCTGCTCCCTTCAGCCCCGCGGTCCGCTTCCGGATCCGGGGCTCGTCTCTTGTGTGAGGCCCGAAACCGGATGGGATCGCAACCCCCACACAATGAGGAGTCCCCCCACATGTCAATCGAAACGGAACCCGTGGCCGACATCGACGATCTTCGCCAGGAGATCGACCGACTCGATGCCGAGATCCTCGCCGCGGTCCAGCGCCGCACCGAGGTGTCCCGGTTGATCGGCAAGGCCCGGATGGCGTCCGGCGGCACCCGGCTGGTGCACAGCCGCGAGATGAAGGTCATCGAGCGCTACAGCGAGCTCGGACCCGAGGGCAAGGACCTCGCGATGCTGCTGCTGCGCCTGGGCCGCGGCCGCCTCGGCCACTGATTCTTCGCGATTTCGGCGTGAAAACCTGCGCTGAGCGCCGGAAATCACGCCGAAATCGCTACTTGCGCAGGGCGTCGGTGAGCCACGGCGTCAGCCACTTCACCGCGTCCGGTGTCGGGTGCAGGCCGTCCACACGCATCTTGATGCCGTCAACGCGGTTCGTGTAATACCCGTTGGGACAGAGCTTTTCGTTGAGGTCGAGCACGGTCGCGTTCTTGCGGCCGCCGACGATGCGGCGCAGCAGCGCGTTCCACGCGTCGACGCGGTCGGGCTCGTCCTCCGGATACAGCGACCCGTCGGGCTGCTCGCCGCGGCGGTTGTACGGCGTCGTCGTGACCACGACGCGTGCGCCGGTCGAGCCGAGAATGTCGATCGCGCGCCGCAGCTCACCGCCGATATAGGCGTCGTAGGCCGGGTCGCCGACGTGGGTCCAGTGGCCCTCGTTGACCCGGTCGACGGTCTCCCAGCGGCCGACGATCAGCAGCGCGACGTCGGGTTTGGCGTGGCTGATCCGCTGCGCCCACCGCTGCGGCCACGTCTCGCACTCGGGCTTCTGCGTCAGCGTCTCGCCCGTCGACCGGTACGGCCCGCCGCGCGCGACGCCGCAGCCGATCGTCGTGAAGTCGACGAACCTGAATCCCGGCGTCGGCGGCAGATAGCGCATCATCGTCCACGCCATCGAGTCGCCGAACACCGCGACGGTCCGGGTGCCCGGCGCCAGCCGCGCGCTCCCGCCGATCTCGACCGGCACCTCGGGGTGCGCGGCGGCGGCCAGCACGTCGGGGCCCGCCGACCGCTCGCCGTCCTGCTTGATGCCGACGGGCACGACGACCATCGTCGCGACCGCCGCGGTGGCGAGCGTCGCCGCGGCCAGCCGCAGCTGCGGGACGTGCACGGGCCGCCAGCGCTTGACCGGCTGCTCGATCAGCCACCACGACAGCGCCGCGACGAGCACCGTCGCCACCGCCCGGATGGCGAACAGCGACATCCCCGTCAGCCCGGTGCGCTCGCCGTTGAGCGCGAGGAAGATCGGCCAGTGCCAGAGATAGACGCCGTAGGAGATGACACCGAGCCACACCAGCGGCGGGAACGCCAGCACACGCGCCACGAGCCCGCGCTGCTCGAGTGCCACCGGCGCGACGACGAACACCGCGGCGACCGCGATCACGATCAGCAGCCCGCGGCGGAACTCCGGCGCGCTGCCCGTCGCGAAGTGCGCGACGACGCCGAGCATCATCAACCCGATCACCGGAAGGATCTGCGCGATCCAGCGGCCCCAGCGCCGGCGGATCTGCGAGCCGTAGCGCGCCAGCGCAGGCCAGTCCGCCACCAGCAGAGCGGCCGCTGCGGCGCCGACGAGCAACGCCTGCACGCGGGTGTCGGTCCCGAAGTAGACGCGGTTCAGCGACTCCGTGGACGCTGAGGCCACCATCAGGCATGACGCGACCGCCGACGCCGCGGCCCCCGCGATCGCGACGCCCGCGACGACCATGCGGACCGTGCGCAGCTTTGTGTCGCGGTGCCTGACGAGCAGCGCCAGCCCGACCGCGACGGCCAGCAGCACCAGCGGCCACACGACGTAGTACTGCTCCTCGACGGCCAGCGACCAGGTGTGCTGCAGCGGCGACGGCGGATCGCCCTGGGTGAAGTAGTCGGTGTCGCGGAACACGAAGACCCAGTTGGCCACCCAGAAGAAGGCGGCGACGGCGTCGTCGCGCACGGCGGCCACGGCGTCGGACGGGAACAGCTCCCGCAGCACGACGACGGCGAGCACCATCACGATCAGCGCGGGCAGCAGCCGTCGCGCGCGTCGCACCCAGAAGCCGGGCAGGTCGATCGTGCCGGTGCGGCCGAGTTCGTCGAGCAGAAGCGACGTGATGAGAAACCCGCTCAGCACGAAGAAGACGTCGACGCCGATGAACCCGCCGGGCACACCGGGGACACCGCCGTGGTCGGCGAGCACGAGGCCGACGGCCACCGCGCGGATGCCGTCGAGCGCGGGGATGCCGTTACCGCGCCGGGGCCGCGGGGATGCCCGTGGCGCGCCGCGGTCGATGGCGCGTTCGGGCGCCGCGACCCATCGGTGGCCACTCACCGGTGGAATCTTTCCCGCGCGAGCAGACGCGAAAGTCCCCGACACGCCGGGCGCCGGGGACCTTTTGCGACTGTTCGCCGAAGAGCTATTTCGTCAGCGCGATGTACTTCGTGTCGAGGTACTCCTCGATGCCCTCGAAACCGCCCTCGCGGCCGAACCCCGACTCCTTGATGCCGCCGAACGGGGCAGCCGCATCGGAGATCACACCGCGGTTGACGCCGACCATGCCGGACTCCACACCCTCGGCCGCGCGCAGCGCCCGGTCGAGGTCACGGGTGTAGATGTAGGCGGCAAGCCCGTACTCGGTGTCGTTGGCGGCGGCGATGCCCTCTTCCTCGGTGTCGAAGCCGGTGATCGGTGCGACGGGCCCGAACACCTCCTCCTTGAGGATGCGGGCGTCGGCGGGCACGTCGGCCAGCACCGTCGCGGGGTAGAAGTTGCCCGGTCCGCCCGGGGCGACGCCGCCGACGGCGACGGTCGCGCCCTTCGACACCGCATCGGACACCAGGTCCGCGACCGTGGCGACCTGCTTGGCGTTGATCAGCGGGCCGAGCGTCGACGACTCGTCGATGCCCTTGCCGAGCTGGAACTCGCTCATTCGCTTGACGAGCTTCTCGGTGAACTCCTCGCGGACCGAGTTCGCGACGTGGAAGCGGTTGGCGGCCGTGCAGGCCTCGCCGCCGTTGCGCATCTTGGCCAGGATCGCGCCCTCGACGGCCGCGTCGACGTCGGCGTCGTCGAACACGATGAACGGCGCGTTGCCGCCGAGCTCCATCGACGTCCGCAGCAGCGCGTCGGACGACTGCTTGACCAGTGCCTTGCCCACGCCCGTCGACCCGGTGAACGTCAGCTTGCGCAGCCTGCCGTCGTCGATCAGCGCGGTGGTGACCTCGCGTGGATTGTTGGTCGGCAGCACCGACAGCACACCCTTGGGCAGACCCGCCTCGTCCATCAGCTTGGCCAGCAGCAGCATCGTCAGCGGCGTCTCCTGCGCGGGCTTGACGATCATCGTGCAGCCTGCCGCGACCGCGGGCCCGATCTTGCGGGTGCCCATCGCCAACGGAAAGTTCCATGGCGTGATCGCGTAGCAGGGGCCGACGGGCTGCTTGGTGACGATGATGCGGCCGGTGCCCGCGGTGCTCGGGGTGTAGCGGCCGTGGATGCGGACGGCCTCCTCCGCGAACCAGCGGAAGAACTCGGCGCCGTAGGTGACCTCGCCCATGCTCTCGCGCAGCACCTTGCCCATTTCGAGCGTCATCAGGGTGGCGAGGTCCTCGGCGCGATCGGTGATGGTCTCGAACACCGAGCGCAGCACCTCGCCACGCTTGCGCGGTGCGGTGGCCGCCCACTCCTCCTGCGCCCCGGCCGCGGCGTCGAGCGCGGCGATCGCGTCCTCAGCGGTGGCGTTGGCCACCGACACCAGGACCGAGTCGTCCGACGGGTCGAGGACGTCGAACGTCGACGAGGCCTCGCGCTCCTCACCGCCGATCCACAGGCCGGTGGGGACGGACTTCAACAGCGCCTTGGTATCCATACCTTCTCTCTTACTCCTCCGGTCAAGCCCCCGCACTAGGGTCGAAGCATGAGCGTCGAAACCGAGCAGATCCCCGACATCTCAGCCACTCCAGCATGGCAGGCGCTGGCGCGGCATCACGATCAGATCCGCGATAAACATCTCCGCGATCTGTTCGACGAGGACCCAGCCCGTGGCACCGAATTGGCGCTGACGGTCGGCGATCTGTACATCGACTACAGCAAGCACCGGATCACCCGCGAAACGCTGAAACTGCTGGTCGACCTGGCGAAAGCCGCAAATCTTGAACAGCGCCGCGACGCCATGTATTCCGGTGCCCACATCAACACCTCGGAGGACCGCGCGGTGCTGCACACCGCACTGCGCCTACCCCGCGGAGCGCAGCTGACCGTCGACGGCCAGGACGTCGTCGCCGAGGTGCACGAGGTGCTCGACCGCATGGGCGAGTTCACCGACCGGTTGCGCAGCGGCGAGTGGACCGGTGCGACGGGTGAGCGGATCACGACCGTCGTCAACATCGGCATCGGCGGGTCCGACCTCGGGCCGGTGATGGTCTACAACGCGCTACGCCACTACGCCGACGCGGGCATCTCGTGCCGCTTCGTCTCCAACGTCGACCCCGCCGACCTGGTCGCCAAGTTGGACGGACTCGACCCCGCCACAACGCTTTTCATCGTCGCGTCGAAGACGTTCTCGACGCTCGAGACGCTGACGAACGCGACGGCGGCGCGCCGCTGGCTGACCGACGCGCTCGGCGACGCCGCGGTGGCCAAGCACTTCGTCGCGGTGTCGACGAACAAGAAACTCGTCGACGACTTCGGCATCAACACCGACAACATGTTCGGCTTCTGGGACTGGGTCGGCGGTCGCTATTCCGTCGACTCGGCGATCGGCCTCTCGGTGATGGCGGCGATCGGCAAGGAGCGGTTCGCGGAGTTCCTGGCCGGCTTCCACATCGTCGACGAGCATTTCAAGACCGCGCCGCTGGAAGCGAATGCGCCTGCGCTGCTTGGCCTCATCGGCCTCTGGTATAACAACTTCTTCGACGCGCAGTCACGCGCCGTGTTGCCGTACTCGAACGACATGAACCGCTTCGCCGCCTACCTGCAGCAGCTGACGATGGAGTCCAACGGCAAGTCCGTGCACGCCGACGGCTCACCCGTCACGACCGACACCGGCGAGATCTTCTGGGGCGAGCCGGGAACCAACGGCCAGCACGCGTTCTACCAACTGCTGCACCAGGGCACGCGGCTGATCCCCGCCGACTTCATCGGGTTCAGCCAGCCCACCGACGATCTGGCCACCGCCGACGGCACCGGCAGCATGCACGACCTGTTGATGAGCAACTTCTTCGCGCAGACGCAGGTGCTGGCGTTCGGCAAGACCGCCGAGGAGATCGCCGCCGAGGGCACGCCGCCAGAAGTGGTGCCGCACAAGGTCATGCCGGGTAATCGCCCGTCGACGTCGATCCTCGGCACGCAGTTGACGCCGTCGACCATCGGGCAGTTGATCGCGCTCTACGAGCATCAGGTGTTCACCGAGGGCACGGTCTGGGGTATCGACTCGTTCGACCAGTGGGGCGTCGAGCTCGGTAAGACGCAGGCGAAGGCGTTGCTGCCGGTGCTGACGGGCGATCAGTCGCCGCCCAAGCAGTCGGACAGCTCGACCGACGCGCTGGTCCGCCATTACCGGGCTGAGCGCGGGCGCAGCGCCTGACTTTCCGCCGAAACTGGGGGCACCTCCCGCTTGCGGGGGATATTCCAGCAGACAAATATCGAGTGGCGGCCTGCGTAGATTCCGTTTCGGCGAGGGTTACGGGCGCCAACCGCGTGAAGCCATCGCGTCCCACGCGTCGCGGATGATCGCGGGCTTCCGGTCCTCCTTGATGACGCGCAACACGATGTAGCCGAGCGCCTCTATTCGGGGGATCACCCGTCGATCCTTGACGTATTGGCCCCGATCGCTCTGGTGTTGGTCGCCGTCGTATTCGGCCAATACCTTGTAGTCCTCCCAGCCCATGTCGACGGTTCGCAACAGCGTGCCGTCGGTGTCGTAGATCGGTATCTGCGTCGTCGGCTTGGGCAGGCCCGCGTCGATGTAGACGAGCCGCAGCCACGATTCGCGCGGCGACGCCGCCCCGCCGTCGACGAGCGGAAGCGCGTCTTTGAGCAGCCGGACACCGCGCGCACCGCGATACCGCGTGGCCAACATCAAGACCTCTTCGGCGGAGAACGGCGCGGCTCGCATCAGCGCATCGAGCCGTGCGATCGCCCGACCCCTGGCTTGATACCGGCCGATGTCGAATGCGGTGCGCGCGACGGTCGACACGGGAATGCCGCCAACGCAGGTGATTTCGTCGCTCGCGATGCGCTCATTGCGCGAGATGATGCCCGCGGGCGGACATGCGTGGGTGTGCTTGTAGACGAGTTCGACGGCGGTGTTCGCGTCGACCCACTCCGCGCCGTGTATCGCTGACGCGGCTACGCCCGTGACGATCGCGCGCCGGTCCGACCACAGCCAGGCACCTGTCGCGCGGTCGTGCGTCGTGAGCTCGTATCCGCGAGGCGCGTGGACGCCGGGGAAGAAGGGCCGATACCACCGCGCGAGCTCATGTCTGGTGATGTCGCCCTGCGCGACGGCCTCGGTGCCGACGACGATCTTCCCCACGCACAGGTAGACGCAGAGGACACGCGGTCGGCTCCCGCCCCCGCGAAACGAGATCTACGCAGAGGAATGTCGAGTAACGGCCTGCTGGAATGTCGTTTCGGCGAAAGGTGCGTCAGCCGAAGCTACGGCAGCCGTAGACGGGGACGCAGCCCTGCGCACCGTCAGGTCCTGCCTCGCCCCACACGCCGCCGGGAAGGGTGCCTCCGACAGTGCCTGCATTGGCGTCGGCGCCGCCCTGCACACCGGCCGGGAGGTCCGCGCCGGCGCCATCGGGGTTCACGAACTCACATGCGGTGCCGTCGGGGTTGAGGCACGGCTCAGCCGCAGCCATCGGAGCGAGCGCGATCGCCGCTGTAGCAGCGCCCGCGAACACCATCGGGGTCATAAGCTTGCTCATCGATTTGATCATGAAAATGGGCTACCACGGGCCCGAGAAAGCTAAACCACGGCTCCACTCCCTGCGAGACGAGATCTACGCAGAGGAATGTCGAGTAGCGGCCTGCTGGAATGTCGTTTCGGCGAAAGGGTGTCTACGCGAACGGCTTCGTGAGCCTCGGCGGCAACAGCTTCATCACCTGCACCAGCGGCGCCCACGGCCAGAACGGCACCGCGGCGCGGCCCGACTCCTTCTCGATCGCGTCGACCATCGCCTTGGTGCCGGTCTCGTTGTCGACCATGAGCATCGTCGACGCCGACTTCGCCGTCATCTCCGACTCGATGTAGCCCGGCTCGAGCACCGTGACCTTGATCGGCCCGCTCGGGTATTCGGCGCGCAGCGATTCGCCGAGCGACGACACACCGGCCTTGCTCGCGGCGTAGGCCGCCTTGACGCCGGGCACGCCCTTGTTGCCGAGCACCGACGAGATCAGCACCAGATGCCCGCCGCCGGAGTTCTTGAACATCTCGATCGCGGTCTCGATCTGCACCAGCGCCGCGATCAGATTGGTCTCGATCGTCTGCTTGTTGGCCCACAGCTTGCCCGACCCCAGCGGCGCACCCTTGCCGATGCCCGCGTTGACGATGATGCGGTCGATGCCGCCGAGTTGGTCCTCCAGCTCGGCGAACACCTTAGGCACCTGGTCGTGGTCGTTGACGTCGAGCGCGGCGACGGCCACGGTGATGCCGGGATGCCGCTGTGTCAGCTCGGCCTTCAGCTCGTCGAGCTTGTCGACCCGCCGGGCGCACAGTGCGAGGTCGCGACCCTTCGCCGCAAACGCCCTGGCCATGCCCGCGCCGAGGCCGGAGCTGGCACCCGTGATCAAGATTTTCTGCCGTGTCACCCGGACAGCCTAAGCATGATGGAACGATGAGCCGTAATCGAACCGCTGTCGTGCTGGTGATCGGGTCGCTGCTGGTGGGCGCATCACCGGCGACCGCGCATGCCGACGACAGTCCGCTGTACCGCCTGGTCGACACCGCCGCGCAACGCCTCGCGACCGCCGACCCCGTCGCGGCCACGAAATGGCTCAACGGCGGCCCGATCACCGACCCCGCGCGCGCCGATCAGGTGCTCGACGCCGTGGCCGCCGACGCCACCGCACACGGCGTCGACGCCGCCTACGTGCGAACCGTGTTCACCGAGCAGATCGCGGCAACCGAAGGCATTCAGTACACGCGGTTCGGCCAGTGGAAGTTCGATCCCGCGAGCGCGCCGACCGCCGCGCCCGATCTCGCCGCGTCACGAACGGCGATCGACGGATTCAACAGGACGATGGTGGAGGAGATTGCGCTGCAATGGAATTCACTGCACGGCCAGGGTTGCGCGGCCGACCTGAGCAGCGCGACGGAAGCCGTCGCGAACACCAGGGGACTCGACCCGCTGTACCGGCAGGCGCTGTCGTCGGCGACGCGGTCCTACTGCCCGCTCACTTGAGCAGCCGCGACATCCGGCGGTCGGCGAGCACCTTGCCGCCGGTCTGGCAGGTCGCGCAGTACTGGAAGGACTTGTCCGCGAACGACACCTCGCGCACGGTGTCACCGCACACCGGACACGGCAGCCCGGTCCTTGCGTGCACCCGCAGACCCGACCGCTTCTCCCCCTTGAGCGTCGCGGCCTGCTGACCGACCGACCGCGTCACCGCGTCGGTCAGCACCGAGATCACCGCGTCGTGCAGCGCCGCCAACTGGGCTTCGGTCAGCTTGCCCGCGGTCGCGAACGGCGACAGCTTGGCGACGTGGAGGATCTCGTCGCTGTAGGCGTTGCCGATACCCGCGATCACCTTCTGGTCCGTGATGACGGTCTTGATGCGGCCGCTGTTGCCCTTCAGCACGTCGGCCAGCCCGCTCTGATCCAGCGAAAGCGCATCGGGCCCCAGCGACGCGATCTGCGGCACCGACATCGGGTCGTCGACCAGCCACACCGCCAACCGCTTCTGCGTGCCGGCCTCGGTCAGGTCGAATCCGGGCGCCTCCCCCGGTGTCCCGAGGTGCACCCGTAGCGCGATCGGGCCCTTGCCCGGCTTCAGCGGCGCCGCGGCCAACTGGTCCGACCAGCGCAGCCATCCCGCCCGCGAGAGGTGGGTGATCAGGTGCAGATCGCCCGCCTGCAGCCCCAGGTACTTGCCCCACCGGTTGGCGCCGGTGACCTCGCGACCGTGCAGCGCAGTCGTCGGCGGGTTGAAGGTCTTGAGCACCGACAGCGCAGAGACGTCGACGCGTCCGATGGTGAGGCCGACCGCGTGCCGACGGAGGTGGTCCGCCAGCGCCTCGACCTCAGGCAGTTCCGGCATGAATCCAGTCTGCCTTAATCTTCCGCATGTGACGTTCGACGGCCTCGACATCGCCGCGCTGCGGGCCCTCACCCCGGGCTGCCAACACCGAGTCCACATGAACAACGCGGGCGCCGCCCTGCTCAGCTCGGCGACGATCGCCGCGATGACACACCAGCTGCAGCTCGAAGCCCAGACCGGCGGCTACGAGGCCGCCGAAGCGGCCGCAAGCCAGATCGACGACACCTACCGCGCGCTCGGCGAATTGGTCGGGGCTTCGGCCGACGAGATCGCGCTGTTCGACAACTCGACCCACGCCTGGAACGCCGCCTTCTACTCGATTCCACTGGCGGCCGGTGACCGCATCCTGACCGGCCGCAGCGAGTACGGCAGCAATGTGCTTGCTTACCTTCAGGTTTCGCAGCGCACCGGCGCCGAGGTGGTCGTCGTCCCCGACGACGACAGCGGTCAGATCGATGTCGGAGCGCTGGCCGACCTCGTCGACGAGCGAACCAAGGTGATCGGCCTCAGCTGGGTGCCGACCGCGAGCGGCCTGGTGAACCCCGCCGCCGACGTCGGCCGCATCGCGCGCGATGCCGACGCGCTGTTCCTGCTCGACGCCACCCAGGTGGTGGGTCAGTTCCCGGTCGACGTGAGCGCGGTTCGGTGCGACATGTTGACCGGCACCGGCCGCAAGTTCCTTCGCGGTCCACGCGGCAGCGGGTTCCTGTACGCGGGTCCGCGCGCGATCGAGCGACTGGAACCGTTCGTCGCCGAGATCCGTTCGGCCACATGGGACGGCGATCGGTCATTCACCTGGGCCGACGGTGCGCAGCGCTTCGAGACGTGGGAGAACAGCTACGTCAACGTCGTCGGGCTGGGCTCGGCGGTCCGCCAGGCACTCGATCTCGGACTGCACACAATCCACGCGCGCAGCAGTGCGCTCGGCACACGGTTGCGCGACGGGCTCGCCGCGTCCGACGGAGTCACCACCCACGATCTCGGCCGCGAGCACTGCGCCATCGTGACGGCGAAGGTGGCGGGCGTCGACAGCGCCGCGGTCGCAGACGCGCTCGCGGGGCAGCGGATCAACGTCAGCACGACGGTGCCCGACCACAACCAGTTCGACACCCGCGGCGTGCATCCTCTGGTGCGCCTCTCGCCGCACTACTACAACACCGAAGACGAGGTCGACCAGACGATCGAGGCCGTCGCAGCGCTCGCCCGCTAGCGAACGGTCATGCGCGCGTAAGGCGTTTCGTGTCGCCGACGACGATCGACAGCACCCAGCTGACGATCGACAGCACGATCGCCGCCCAGATCGCCGTCCACCAGAAGTCGTCGATGTAGAGGCCCCAGTGGGTGGTGTGCTCGGTGATCCACGACGTGATCCACAGCATCAGCGCGTTGATGACGACGTGGATCAGGCCGAGCGTGAGGATGTAGAGCGGAAACGAGATGATCTGCACGATCGGCTTGATGATCGCGTTGACCACGCCGAAGATCAGCGCGACGAACAGGATGATGCCGACGCGCTGCAGGGTCGTGTCACCACCGACGAAGTCGATACCGGAAACGACCAGCGTGACTATCCACAAAGCGAATCCGGTCAACGCCACACGCAGCAGAAATGCCATATCTCCAGCTTATCCCAGCCGCAGCAGATACGTGTCCATGATCCACCCGTGGCGCGTCCGCGCCTCGGCCCGCAGATCCACGATCCGCTCGCTGACCTCGCCGACGGTCCCCGACACCAGCAGTTCGTCGGGAGTGCCGAGGTAGGCACCCCACCAGATTCGCGTGTCCGGTGGGCAGGACTGGAACGCGCAGTCACCGTCGAGCATCACGACCGCGGTCCCCGTCAACCCGTCCGCGGAGAGCCGCCTGCCGGTGGTGATCAGCACCGGCTCACCGA
>DATEIG010000155.1:0-3570 GCA_035279185.1 Mycobacterium sp. | reverse complement strand
TACCTCGCGTCCAGCGCGGAGTCCGAAAAGCCCTCGCGGGTAGGCGAACTCGACGAGGAGATGGTTTACGAGTCCCGGCCTGGCGACGTCATCTCCCTCGGCGCCACCAGCTGGCGGATCACCGAGATCACCCACGACCGGGTGCTGGTCATCCCGGCGCCGGGTGAGCCCGCGCGGCTGCCGTTCTGGCGGGGCGACGGAGTCGGCAGGCCTGCCGAGCTCGGCGCGGCCATCGGCGCGTTCACCGGCGAGCTGTCCGTCCTGCCCCGCGAAGAGTTTGTCGGCCGTTGCGCGACAATGGGTTTCGACGACTTCGCGACTGACAACCTGTGGCAGCTGCTGACCGACCAGCGCCAGGCCACCGGAACGGTGCCGACGGATGCGACGTTCGTGGTCGAGCGGTTCCGCGACGAGCTCGGCGACTGGCGGGTGATCCTGCACTCGCCCTACGGGCTGCGGGTGCACGGACCCTTGGCGCTTGCGGTGTCGCGCAGGCTGCGTGAGCGCTACGGCATCGACGAGAAGCCGACCGCTTCCGACGACGGCATCATCGTCCGGCTGCCCGACACCGAAGATGCCGCGCCGGGCGCCGAGCTCTTCGTGTTCGACGCCGACGAGATCGAGCCCGTGGTCACCGCGGAGGTGGGCGGCTCGGCGTTGTTCGCCTCGCGGTTCCGCGAATGTGCGGCGCGGGCGCTGCTGCTGCCGCGCAGACACCCTGGTAAGCGCTCGCCGCTGTGGCACCAGCGGCAGCGCGCCGCGCAACTGCTCGACGTGGCGCGCAAGTACCCCGACTTCCCGATCGTGCTGGAGACCGTCCGCGAATGTCTGCAGGACGTCTACGACGTGCCGATGCTGACGGAGCTGATGAACCGCGTCGCGCAGCGCAGGCTGCGGATCGTCGAGGTCGAGACGCAGACGCCGTCGCCGTTCGCCGCCTCGCTGCTGTTCGGCTACGTCGGCGCGTTCATGTACGAGGGCGACAGCCCCCTTGCCGAGCGGCGCGCAGCCGCGCTGTCGCTGGACAGCATGCTGCTGGCCGAGTTGCTCGGCCGCGTGGAGCTTCGTGAGCTGCTCGACCCGCAGGTGATCGCGAGCACCGCGGCGCAGTTGCAGCACCTCAGCGAGGACCGGAAAGCCCGCGACGCCGAGGGTGTCGCCGACCTGCTGCGCATGCTGGGGCCGATGACGGAGGCCGAGATCGCCGAGCGGTGCACCGCCGACGACGTCGGCGGCTGGCTGCAGGGGCTGCGCGAAACGAAACGCGCCCTCACGGTCTCGTTCGCCGGGCAGACGTGGTGGGTGGCCATCGAGGACATCGGCCTGCTGCGCGACGGTGTCGGTGTCGCGGTGCCGGTCGGGGTGCCGCTGACCTTCACCGAAGGCGTCGACGACCCGCTCGGCGAACTGCTCGGCCGATACGCCAGGACCCGGGCGCCGTTCACCACCCACGATGCGGCCACCCGCTTCGGACTCGGTCAGCGTGTGACGGCGGATGTGTTGGGCCGCATGGCGGTTGACGGCAAGCTGGTGCGTGGCGAGTTCACATCTGACGCTGAGTCCAACGACCAGTGGTGTGACGCGGGCGTTCTGAAGATCCTGCGGAGGCGGTCGCTGGCCGCGCTGCGGGCCCAGGTGGAGCCGGTCAGCACCACCGCCTATGCGCGGTTCCTTCCCGCATGGCAGCAGGTCGGACTCGAACGGGCCTCCGGCATCGACGGCTTGGCCTCGGTGATCGACCAGTTGGCCGGCGTGCCCATACCGGCGTCGGCGGTGGAACCGTTGGTGTTCTCCTCGCGCGTTCGCGACTACCAGCCCGCGATGCTCGACGAATTGCTCGCCTCGGGTGAGGTCACGTGGTCGGGCGCGGGGCCGATCGGCAGCGCCGACGGGTGGATCGCTTTCCACCCGGCCGATTCCGCGCCGTTGACACTCGCCCAGCCGAGCGAGATCGAGTTCACCGACACCCACCGCGCCATCATGGAGACGCTCGGCGGCGGAGGTGCCTACTTCTTCCGCCAACTCGCCGGGCCGTTCTCGGGCGCAGCCGTCGACCACACCGAGCAGTTGAAAACTGCGCTGTGGGAACTGATCTGGGCCGGTTGGGTAACGGGTGACACATATGCGCCCGTGCGGGCGCTGCTCGGTGGCAGCGGCCGTCGATCGGGTCGGCCCGCACATCGCCAAGGCTCCAAGCGGCCACCGCGGCTGAGCCGCTACAGCGTCGCGCATGCGCAGACGCGCGCCTCCGATCCCACCGTCGCGGGACGATGGTCCGCGCTGCCCCCCGCTGAACTGGATTCGACTGTGCGGGCGCACTTTCAAGCCGAGCTTCTGCTCGGCAGACACGGGGTGCTGACCAAGGGCGCGGTCTCAGCCGAAGGAGTCCCCGGCGGGTTCGCGATGCTCTACAAGGTGCTCACCGCGTTCGAGGATGCCGGTCGGTGCCAGCGCGGATACTTCGTCGAGTCGCTGGGCGGCGCGCAGTTCGCGGTCGCGTCGACCGTGGATCGGCTGCGGTCCTATCTCGACAGCGTCGAACCGGAGCGCCGCGACTATCAGACCGTGGTGCTGGCCGCCGCCGATCCCGCGAACCCCTACGGCGCCGCGCTGCCGTGGCCCGAGAGCGCGCATCGTCCGGGCCGCAAGGCCGGTGCCCTGGTGGCCCTGGTCGACGGCGAACTGGCCTGGTTCCTCGAACGTGGCGGGCGGTCACTGCTCAGCTTCACCACGGACGCCGACGCGCACCACGCCGCCGCGGGGGCACTCGCCGATCTGGTGGGCACGGGCCGGGTGCAGTCGCTGCTGGTCGAGAAGATCAACGGTGAACCGGTCCTGGCACCCGACGCGAGCAGCGATCAGTCGGCCGTCGTGGCCGCGCTGACCGGTGCCGGCTTCGCGCGCACGCCCCGGGGCCTGCGACTGCGCTGACTGATGAGAACTCGCTCCTCGCGTCCGCGGATGACACTCCGCTCCTCGCGTCCGCGGAAGACACTCCGCTCCTCGCGTGCGCGGGTCGCCTCCTAAAGTGCTGAGCATGGCGTTGCGCACGGCCCTGACCGAGATGTTCGGCATCGCCCATCCGGTGGTGCTGGCGCCGATGGGCGGAGTCGCGGGCGGTGCCCTCGCCGCAGCCGTCTCGGACGGCGGCGGGCTCGGCGTGATCGGTGCAGGGGTCGGCGACCCGACATGGCTCGCCCGGGAGTGCGACATCGCCCGCGCCGGCACGGGTAAACCGTGGGGCATCGGCTTTCTCTCGTGGGCGATCGATGCGGCGATCGTCGACGCGGCGATCGCGCAGAAGCCCGCGGCGATCATGCTGTCGTTCGGCGATCCCGGCCCCTTCACCGACGCGATCCGGCAGGCGGGCATCCCGATCATCGTGCAGGTGACGAACCTGGCCGAGGCCCGTCGCGCGCTGGAGGTCGGCGCCGACGTCGTCGTCGCACAAGGGTCTGAGGCCGGCGGCCACGGCGGCGGCCGCGCGACGCTGCCGTTCGTACCCGCGGTCGTCGACATCGCGGCGCAGACCCCGGTGCTCGCGGCGGGCGGCATCGGCGACGGCCGAGG
>DATEIG010000154.1:0-5429 GCA_035279185.1 Mycobacterium sp. | reverse complement strand
GCCCCTCCGGGCTACGTCGGCTACGAGGAGGGCGGCCAGCTCACCGAGAAGGTGCGGCGCAAGCCGTTCTCGGTGGTTCTCTTCGACGAGATCGAGAAGGCACACCAGGAGATCTACAACAGCCTGTTGCAGGTCCTCGAGGACGGCCGCCTCACCGACGGTCAGGGCCGCACGGTCGACTTCAAGAACACCGTGCTGATCTTCACCTCGAACCTGGGTACCTCCGACATCTCCAAGGCTGTCGGTCTCGGCTTCACCCAGGGCGGTGGCGAGAACAACTACGAGCGGATGAAGCAGAAGGTCAACGACGAGCTCAAGAAGCACTTCCGGCCGGAGTTCCTCAACCGCATCGACGACATCATCGTCTTCCACCAGCTGACTCGCGACGAGATCATCCGGATGGTCGACCTGATGATCGGTCGGGTGGAAAAGCAGCTCAAGGGCAAGGACATGGCCATGGAGCTGACCGACAAGGCCAAGGCGCTTCTGGCCAAGCGCGGCTTCGACCCGGTGCTGGGTGCACGTCCGCTGCGGCGCACCATCCAGCGCGAGATCGAGGACCAGCTGTCGGAGAAGATCCTGTTCGACGAGATCGGCCCCGGCCAGCTCGTCACCGTCGACGTCGAGAACTGGGACGGCGAGAGTGCCGGCGAGGACGCGAAGTTCACGTTCACCGGAGCCAAGAAGCCGGCCAAGTCGGTCGAGGAAGCCGACCTCGCGAACGCGGGTGCGGCGGGCACACCGACCGCGGCGACCACCGAGTAGACAACGGACCGAACGCAAAAGCCCCCGGAACGAAAAGATTCCGGGGGCTTTTGCCATGCCGGGACCCATTTGCTGCGCCTCTTGTTTAGGATGTGCGATGTAATCAGGCGGGCGAAGGAATCTGGTGAAAATCCAGAACGGTCGCGCCACTGTGACAGTCAGACCCGATGTCCGCCGTCGATCTTCACCACTGGGACGCGAAATCCCGGAAAGGAAGCACTGATGACGTCTCCCGAGGCCCGCAAGACCGCGGCGCGCACCCTGGATCTCTCCGCCGTGAGCGCGGTGGTCTGGCTGTCGGCGACCGCGTTCCTCGCCTTGCTCGTTCTCTACTTCGTCGGCCTGGACCAGGGCGCCACGTCGGTGTTCGGCAGCAACACCGCGGTGCACGAGTTCGTGCACGACGCACGGCACCTGCTCGGCTTCCCCTGTCACTGATTCCGCGCCGGATCACCCACGCATGGAAAAACGAATAATCGCGCGCGGTCTGTTGGCCGGCGCAATAGCGAGTGTGGCGGCATTCGTGTTCGCCCGCACATTCGTCGAACCGGTGATCGCCGAGGCGATCGCGTTCGAGGAGGCGCACGCAGGCGGCCACGACCACGGCGTCGAACTGTTCACCCGCGGCATCCAGGCGAACATCGGCATGGGGTTCGGCGTGCTGGCGTTCGGGGTCGCGATGGGCGCGCTGTTCGCGGTCGCCTACTGCGTCGTGTACGGCCGGGTGGGCAGCGTGTCGCCACGGCTGTTGTCAGTGCTTCTGGCAGGCGCAATGTTGCTGTCGCTCTACGTCGTTCCGTTCCTGAAGTATCCGGCCAGCCCGCCTGCGGTCAGCCTCGACGAGACGATTCGGCAGCGCACCCTGCTCTACCTCCTGATGGTGGTGCTGTCGGTGGTGGTGCTGGCGGCGGCGGTGTGGCTGGGGCGCGCTCTGCTCGACCGGTTCGGCGCATGGAGTGCGTCGCTGCTCGCCGTCGCGGCCTATGTCGCCGCGATCGCGGTCGTGATGTTGGCACTGCCGACGATCGACGAGATGCCGGCGGGTTTCCCCGCTGAGGTTCTCTACGAGTTCCGGCTCTACTCGCTGGGCACCCAGGTCGTCCTGTGGGCGGTCATCGCGGTCGCGTTCGGTTCGACGGTGCAGCGGCTGCTCGATGAGAGCCCGCGGAAGGTGTCCATCGCGGCGTGAGTGAAATCGTCCGGCTGACGCTCGTGTCGCACGCCATGACCGACGCGATGTCGGCCGGACGGTTCCCCACCGACGAGCCCCTCAACTCGGTGGGCCACCGTCAGGTCGACGCGTCGGTCGACCTCGGCATCACCGACAGCGCGTTCTGCGGGCCGGAGAAACGCACCAGGCAGACCGCGGAACTGCTCGGCCTCCACGCGGCCGTCGACCACCGGTTGACCGACCTCGACTGCGGGCGGTGGCGCGGCGACGTGCTCGGCGGCGTCCGGCCCGCCGACCTCGCCATCTGGCTGACCGACCCGGCCAGGGCTCCGCACGGCGGCGAATCCGTCGTCGATCTCATCGACCGCGTCCGCGACTGGATGGACACGGTGACCAACCGGCGCGGCCGACTGGTGGCGGTCACCCACCCGGCGGTCATCCGTGCCGCGATCCTGGTGGCGCTCGACGCGCCCGCACGATCGTTCTGGCGCATCGACATCGCGCCGGTGAGCCGGACGGTCATGCACTTCCGGGGTCACGCCTGGAATCTGCGGACGAACTAGGGGATCAGGTCGAACGTCTGGCGCACGATCGACAGCAGCCATGCGGCCGCGGTCTGGCTCCGGAACTTCGGCCAATTCAGTTGGAAGCTCACGACATACGGCTGTCCGCCGCGGTCCACCGCGTACCAGCTGAACGTCAGATCGCCCGGCAGGTTGCCGCCCTTCGCGCCGATGTAGGGCCACTTCGCGCGGTCGAGGTCGATGCCGGGAATGGCCGAGAGGATCTGTTTGACGGGTGCCGCCGCACCCACAGCCGACTTCTGAAGTGCCGCATGCACGCGGCAGATGTCGTCCGCCGAGCCGTACCATTCGGCGCCGATGTCCGACGCGGGGGTGTGCGTGCGTTGCGGATCCGGGTCGTAAGGGCGCGAATTCGTCTGTTCGAACAGGTCTGCGCGCCCCGCCGACGTCTGCGACACCTTCTTCCACTGGTCACGCAGATTGGGCAGACCCCAGCCGACGGAGAACATCTCGTGCGTCGTCGGGAACGGCGTCATGCCGCCGGGATCGTGGTGCCCGGCGGTGACGAGCGCCCGCTCGACAGCTTGGTGCCCGACCCGCTCGATCAGCAGATCCGTTGCCATGTTGTCGCTGGCCGAGATCATCTGCTGAGCGGCGGTGCGCACCGAGACGGTGCTTCCGTTCGGGATCTCGTCGAGGCCGGCCGCCCCGACCAGCTTGCCCTCTTTCGTCACCTTCAGCTGATCGTCCCAGCTGACGGTCCGCGCCTTGACCGCCTCTGAAACCGCAAGCAGGACATAGAGTTTGAATATCGAGGCCAACGGCAGCGAGAGCTCGGTGTTGGTCCCCGCCACGCGCGCGCACGTGCCGTCGTCGACCTTGGACACCTGATACGAGTAGCGTGCACCGGTTCTTGCGATCTCGTTGTCGATGTCCGCCCACGACCTGATCGTCGGCGGCACGAGCGACACCTTGAAGCGGTCGACCAACCCGGCCTCGTTGGTTCGCAGCTCGATCGTCTGCGGCACCTTGTAGGACGTCAACGTGTGCAACGTGGCGTGCCCGGCGCCGATCTCCACATCGGTGACCGTGAACGGGCGGTCCCACCAGATCTTGTCCATCGTGACGCCGACGTCGTCCATGATCTTGGGGTCGGCGAGCGTGCGGATCCCTGTCGGACCGATCGGCCAGTCCGAGTTGAGCATGTCCATGATCTGCCTGGCGCGCAGACCCTGTGGCGTGTTGGTGTCGATCTGGATGCTCTGCGCGGCCCCGGCAGGTCCGGCCGGTCCGGCGTCGGCGCACCCGCAAGCCAGGGCGACGACCAGCGTGGCGACGACCGTCAGTGAGGTCGCCCAGCGGCGTGCCCTGCTCGCGTCAGGCCTTGGCGTCGGTCCCCGCAACGTCCAGCACAACCTCGAACTCCAGCAGCGAAGCACCCGTGGCGACAGGATTGGCCCGCTGTCCGGCGTGCGCCTCGACGGCAGGGCCGTTGGCCCACGCCTGGAACGCCTCCTCCGACTCCCACTGCGTGACGACGAAGTAGCGGTCTTCGCCCTTGATGGGCCTCAGCAGTTGAAAGCCCAGGAAACCGGGCTGGTTGTCGACGGCGTGTGCACGGTGCGCGAACCGCTTCTCCAGCTCTGGACCTGCGTCCGGCGGAACCTCGATTGCGTTGATCTTCACCACGGGCATGCGGCCAAGGCTACCGCCTGCATGAAGACCGTCCGAGACACCTAGGGTTCTGTGAATGAAACAGCGTCTCGACGCCTTCTTCGAGCTGTCGTCGCGGGGGTCCACGCTGACATCGGAGATCCGGGGCGGCGTCGTCACGTTCATCGCGATGGCCTACATCGTCGTCCTGAACCCCATCATCTTGTCCGACGCACAGGACGTGGACGGCAACAGCCTTCAGTTCGCGCAGGTTTCGGCGGCCACGTCGTTGGCGGCCGGGTTCATGACGATCCTGTTCGGCCTCATCGCCCGGCTCCCGTTCGCATTCGCCGCGGGGCTCGGCATCAACTCGTTTCTCGCGACGACCGTCGTCGGCTCCCTGACCTGGCCCGAGGCCATGGGCCTCGTGGTCATCAACGGCATCATCATCGTGGTGCTGGCCGCCACCGGCCTTCGCACGCTGATCTTCGACGCGGTACCGATGCAGCTCAAGCTCGCGATCACCGCGGGCATCGGCGCGTTCATCCTGTTCATCGGTCTGGTCGACGCAGGCTTCATCGGATCGACGGGGTTGCCGTCACCGCCAGTCGGCCTCGGGGTCGGCGGCACGGGGTCGATCAGCACGGTGCCGACGCTGGTCTTCGTCTTCACGCTGCTGTTGACCTGCGTGCTCGTTGTCAGGGGAGTGCGCGGGGCGATCTTCATCGGTCTGGTGGCGGGCACGCTCGTGGCGGTCGCCATCGAGGCGATCTGGCACCTCGGACCCGCGACCGAGCGACCGGGCGGCTGGAGCCTGTCGGTGCCCGCGCTGTCGGGTTCGCCGTTCGCCATGCCCGACCTGTCACTGGTCGGCGCCTTCAGCCTCGACAGCTTCGGCCGCATCGGGATTCTGGCCGCGGTGATGCTCGTCTTCACCTTGGTGTTCGCCAACTTCTTCGACGCGATGGGCACCTTCACCGGGCTGTCGCGGGAAGTCGACGTCGCCGACGAACGCGGGACCTTCCCGCGGCTGCGTTCGGCACTCGTCGTCGAGGGCGCGGGCGCGGTGGTGGGCGGCGCGACGTCGTCGTCGTCCAACACGGTCTTCCTCGAGTCGGCGGCGGGCATCCAGGAAGGCGCCCGCACCGGTGTGGCCAACATCGTGACGGGCCTGTTGTTCTTCGCGGCGATGTTCGTGACACCGCTCGCGTCGATCGTGCCGACGGAGGTCGCGGCGGCGGCACTGGTCGTGGTCGGCGTGATGATGTTCTCGCACCTTCGCGACGTCGACCTGTCGGAGTTCTCCGTGGCCGTGC